>NZ_JBIQHY010000093.1:0-28471 GCF_044508335.1 Actinomadura sp. | reverse complement strand
GGGACGTGTGACAAATGTTGACTCTTGTCTCAGGGGCGATCTAGGCTGGTGGGGCTCGGTCACCGGTCTGGAGGTGTCATGGCCGCCTCGTCCCCGTCCCGTGCTCGCTCCTCCCGGGCGGTCGCGCGCGCGCCGCTGGTGCCGGGGACGCTGCTGTGGCGGTACGCCGGCGACCTGCGGTCGCTGCTGCCCGGGGCCGCCGCCGGGCTGATGCAGCTCATGCATCCGGGCATCGGCGCGGGCGTCGGCGAGCACTCGGCGTTCTTCGACGCGCCGTTCGACCGGATCCACCGGTCCGTCCCGCAGATCTGGGCGACGATCCTCGCGCCGGACGGCGTCACCCGCGCCCGCGGCATCCGCGACCTGCACCGCGGCATCGGCGGCGTCGACGAGCACGGCCGGCGGTACCACGCGCTCGAACCCGAGACGTTCTGGTGGGCGCACGCCACCTTCACATGGGAGATCTTCAAGGCGGCCGAGATCTTCCACCCCGGCACGCTCACGGCCGAGGACCACGAGCAGATGTACGCCGAGACCGTCACCTGGTACTCCCGCTACGGCGTCAGCATGCGCCCCGTGCCCGAGGACTACGCGGCCTTCCAGTCCAAGTTCTGGCACATCTGCGCCAAGACGCTCGAACTCACGCCCGCCGCGGCGCGCGCACTGGAGATCGCCAAACACGGGTCCGAGAGCGTCACGGTCCTGCCCGTCGGCGGCCCCCGGCTCGACCGCGCCGGACGGCTGGTCATCGAGCGGCCGCTGCGGCTGATCACGTTCGGGTGCCTGCCGCCGCTCGTCCGGGAGCGGTTCGACATCCCCTGGTCGCCGCTCGACCAGGCCCGGTTCGCCGCGCTCGCGATGGCCCACCGGCAGGGCTACCGCATCATGCCGAGCGGCATCAACCACTGGGCGCTGCGCAGCATGCTCCGCTACATCGGCGCGCACACCCGCGAGGACCGGTACCAGCCGGCCGCGTGAGGGTCACACGACCGCGGCCGCCCGGGGGCGGACCTCCCGGCACGCGGTGAGGATGCGGCGGACGTCGCCGTCCGACAGGCCCGCGTGCGCGGAGAGGCGGACCAGCGTGCGGCCCACCGACGCCGCCGGCGGGAACAGCGCCGCGCTGAAGATGTCGCGGCCGACCAGCGCGTCCCGCATGCGGGTGGCCTCCGACTCCGACCCGGCCTCCAGCGCGATGATCTGCGAGTCGGACTCCACCAGCCGGTAGCCGAGCTCCGCCAGCCCCTCCCGCAGCCGGGCCGTGATCGCGCGGAGCCGCCCGCGCCGCCAGCCCTCCCTGCGCACCACCTTCAACGCCGCGGCCAGGCCCGCGACGTCGTGCGGCGGCAGCGTCGAGCCGAACACCGCCGGGAGCGCGGTGCGGGGGAAACAGTCCGCGGAGCCGGGACGGTCGCAGGCGATCAGCCCGGCCCTTCCCGGCAGGGCCTTCGCCAGGCTCGCCGTGCGGAAGTCGACGCGGCCGGTGAGGCCCAGCTCGGCGACCAGGCCCGCACCGCGCTCGCCGTGCGTGCCGAGCGAGTGCGACTCGTCCACGACCAGCAGGCAGCCGTGCTCCTCGGCCACCGCCGCCAGGCCGGCCAGCGGGGCGACCGAGCCGTCGGTGCCGCAGACGGCGTCCACGGCGATCACCCCGGAGCCGCCCGCCTCGATCCGGCGGCGCAGGTGGTCGAGGTCGTTGTGGCGGAAGCAGGCCGGCTCGGCGCCCGCCGCCCGCGCCCCCTCCCACAGCGACGCGTGCGCGAGGACGTCCAGGTAGACGGGGACGTCCGGGCCGGCGATCACCTGCAGCAGCCCGGTGTTGGCCGCCCAGCCCGACGAGCAGAGCACCCCCGCCCGCGCGCCCAGGTGCCGGGCGAACCGCTCGCCGAGGACGACCTGCGGGTGGTCGCCGGGCAGGCAGGGCCCGGTCGCGGGCGGCGCGGCGTCCTCCTCCCGCAGGCCGGCGATCATGGCCTCGGTGACCGCCGGATGCCCGGCGAGGGCGAGATAGTCGCTACAGGTCAGTACGATCGCCCGGTCGCCGGGGGCCTTCGGCGCCGCGGCCCGGCGGCCCCGCGCGCCCCGGAACACCCTGATGCGTTCGCCCAGCCGCTGGTGAGCGCTGGTCATGGTCGTCACACTCCCCGGTCAAATGATCATCACGTCCCGTAGCGGACCCTAATCATAGGGTGAAAACAATCTCGGACGAGGACCAAAACCGCGCGCCGCCGGGGAAAGTTCACCAGCCATCCCGGCCGTGTTCCGGGCTCGGCGCGCGAAAACACCCCATATCGTGCACGTCACCGGGTATCACCTGGTCACGCGCTCTCCATCCGAACGTGGGGTGTGAACACGATCACCGCCGAACGCGCCGCGGTGCCCGCCGAGCTCCCCGATCTCGGCGTCCGCACCGCACCGCTTCCCGCCGTCCAGCGGGTCCTCCGGGCCCGCTGGACGATCCTCGGGGTGCTCCTCGCGGGCCTCGCCGCGGTCCTGCTGGCGACCCTCGGCCCGCTGCGTCCCGCGGCGTCCGCGCTCGGCGCCATGCGCTGGGAGTTCCTCCCGGCGCTGGTCCTGCTCTCGCTGCTGCACTACGTGTGCTCCGCGCTCGCGCTGCGCGGCGCGGCGGGCCGCCCGCTGCCGCTCGCCACCACGACGCTCGCGCAGTTCGCCGCGTCCGCCGCGAACCGGATCACCCCGGGCGGCCTCGGCGCCGTCGCGGTCAACACCCGCTACCTCGTCTGCCGCGGCCTGCCGCTGCCCCGCGCGGTGGTCGCCGTCGCGGTCCTGCAGGTGGCGGGCGTCCCCGCCGACCTGCTGCTGCTGGGCGCCGTCCTCGGCCTCGGCGGCGGGAACGGCCGGATGCTGGACGCCCTCGGCGAGCACGCCGCGCACGCCGCCGGGCTCGTCCCGCCGCTCCCGCTGCTCGTCGCCGGCGGGGTGCTGCTGCCCGCCGCCGTGCTGTGGGGCCGCCGCGCGGCCCGCTCCGCCGCCGTCGGGCGGGCGCTCGCCGGGTTCGCCGACCTGTGCCGCCGCCCGCGCGACCTGCTGCTCACCCTGGCCGCGTCCGCCGGAACCACGTTCGCCCTCGCGGTGGCGTTCGCGCTCTGCGTCCTCGCCGTCCCCGCGACGGCGGTGGGGCCCGCCGACCTCCTCGCCCTCCTCGCCGCCTACCTGGTGGGAGCCGCCGCCGGGGCCGCCGTCCCGCTGCCCGGCGGCGTCGGCTCCACCGAGACCGCGCTCGTGGCCGCGCTCGCCGCGCTCGGCGTCGAGGCCGGACCGGCCCTGCACGCCGTCCTGCTGTTCCGCGCGGTCACGTTCTGGGCGCCGGTCCCGCTGGGTCTCCTCGCCTGCCGGACGCTCCGCCGGTGACCTTTACGTTGTGGATCAAAGATGGAAGACCTTCGCGGCGTTGCCGGACAGGAACGCCTCCCTCGCCTCGTCGCCGAGGCCGAGGTCGTCCAGCCCCTTCAGGGCCCGGTCGGCGGTCAGCATCGGGTAGTTGGTGCCGAACATGACCTTGTGGTGCCTGTCCTGCGTCATGTACCGGACGAGCTCCGGCGGATACCTGCGCACCGTGTACGCCGACGTGTCGATGTAGACGTTCGGGTGCTTGCGGCACACCGCGACCATCTCCTCGGTCCACGGGTAGCCGATGTGCCCGCCGACGATGACCAGCTCGGGGAAGTCGAGCGCGACCTGGTCGATGTACGGGATCGGCCGCCCCGTCTCGCTCGGCCGCAGCGGGCCGGTGTGCCCGACCTGCGTGCAGAACGGGATGCCCAGCTCCACGCATTCCGCGAAGAGCGGGTAGTAGAGGCGGTCGGTGGGCGGCAGCTCCCAGAGCCACGGCACGACGCGCAGCCCCCTGAAGCCGAGTTCGCGCACGCACCGCCTCAGCTCCCGCACGGCCTCCATGGGCTTGCGCAGGTCGACCGACGCGATGCCCATCAGCCGGCCCGGGGCCTGCTCGACGAACGAAGCGACCTCGTCGTTGCTCACCAGGTCGCCCTCCGGCCCGTACCAGGCGCTGATGAGGCCGATGTCCACTCCCCCGGCGTCCATGGCCGCGACGGTCGCCTGGACGGGCGGCTGCTCCGCCGGCGGCTTCCGCCCGAGCCACCGCCACAGCGAATCGAGCATCTCGTGCTGCAGAAACCGGACCGTCCCGTGCTGCATCCAAGCGTCGACGACCATGAATCCCTCCCCCTGTAAACAGAACCCCATTCTGGTTCCCTGGAACAGCGTCCTGTCAACGGGCGGGACGGCCGCCCACCGATCTTCGTCCGGCCAGGCGAGGATCGTTAGGACTTACCACGTATACCCCTGCTCCTGCGACAAAATGACACCGTGTTCTCCTGGCGCCGCCGCTCCGTCCTGCTGGGCCTCATCGGCTTCAGCTGCCTGCTCATCGGTCTCACCGTGCTGTTCGCCGAGCTGGGGCTGGACAACGCGGACAAGCTGGCGAGCGTGTTCGGCGCGTTCAGCGGCGTGTCCGGCCTGGCGATCGCCGGCGTCAGCCTCTTCCAGGACAGGAGCCCGCGGAGGGAGAACACCGGGGTCGCCTCCGAGCAGCTGGAGGCCCTGGCGCGCGCCCTGCGCCGGCCCGCCGCGATCCCCGTCCGCGCGGCGCGGAGCCTGCCGACGGACATTCCGGATTTCGTGGACCGCGAGACGGTGCTGGAGCGCATCGAGGCCGCGGCCGGCCGCGCCGGCTCCGGAACGGCGGCCGTCTGCACGATCAGCGGGATGGCCGGTGTCGGCAAGACGGCCCTGGCGGTCCGCGCCGCGCACAGGCTCGCGGACTCCTTTCCCGACGGCGCCCTGTTCCTGAACCTGCACGGGCACAGCGCCGACCAGGCGCCCGTCCCGCCCGGCAGGGCGCTGGAGGCCCTGCTCCACGGGCTGGGCCTGGCACCCGATCAAGTCCCCGAGTCCCTGGAGGAGCGCGCCGCGTTGTGGCGGTCGCAGACCGCGGACTCCCGCACGCTCGTGGTCCTGGACAACGCCGCGGACGACCGGCAGGTGGTGCCGCTCATCCCCGCGGGCCCCTGCCTCACGATCGTCACGAGCCGGCGCCGGCTCGTCCTGGACGGGGGGCAGGTCGTCGCCCTCAACGCGCTCGCGACGCAGGACGCGGTGCGGCTGCTGACCGGCGCGGTCGGGGCGGAGCGGCTGCAGAGCGGCTCCGGAGAGGTCCGGGAGATCGTCTCCCGATGCGGCCGCCTCCCGCTCGCCGTCCGGCTGGCCGCCGGGCACCTCCAGTCCCACCCGGCCTGGACGCCGGGGAACCTGCTTTCGGAGATGAGGGAGGCCGAGGCGCGGGATGATCTGCCCATTCCAGGGCAGAACGGCGTAATGGCCGCCTTCCACCCCTCCTACGAAGGAATCACCCCCGACCAGCAGCGTTTGCTACGGCGCCTGGCACTCCACCCGGGTACCGACTTCGACGTGCCGGCGGCCGGAGCCCTGTACGGCGGAACCATCGCCGATACCGCGGCCGGCCTGGAGGCCCTGAGCGAGCAGAGCCTGCTGGAGGAGCCCGCCTATCGGCGGTACCGGCTGCACGACCTCGTCCGGGACTTCGTCCTGCATCGCGTCGAACAGGAGCCCCCGGCCGAGACCTCCGCCGCGAGGGCTCGGCTCATCGACTACTACACGGCGGCGTCGGTGCGCGCCGAGCGGGTCATCAACCTCCTCGGCTTCAGGGACTCCGAGAACGAGATCGAGCACCCGCCGGCCGAGGCCCCGGCCTTCGCCTCGCACGCGGAGGCGATGGCATGGCTGGAGACCGAACGCCCGAACCTCCACGCATGCGTCGAACTCGCCGTCGAGGGCGGCCAGACGGCCCGCGCGGCGCGCCTCGCCCGCGCGATGGCGTACTTCCTGCGCCTCAGCGGCCACTGGACGGACGCCGCGGACCTGTGCCGCCGGGCCGCGCAGTGGTGCGCTGATCTCGGCGATTCGGCGTGCTCCGCCGACATGGTCTTCCTGAGCGGCGACATCGCGAGGCTGACCGGCCGGCATCGCGAGGCCAGGTCCTACTACGAGCAGGCGCTGGCGGTCTACCGCGAGTCGGGCGACCGGCACCGGGAGGCGCGGACCCTGCACTCGTTGGGCGACCTCGACCGCATGCAGCACCGGTACGAGGCGGCGATAGACATCTACACGCGGGCGCTGACCGTGTACGAGAGCACCGGAAACCGCCTCTCCAGTGCCCGGGCCGTGCACAGCATCGCGGACGCCCACCGTCTCGCGGGCAACGGTGAGGCGGCGATGGACCAGTACGAGACGGTCCTCGGCATGTACCGCGAACTGGAGGACCCGGTCGGCGCCGTCCGCGCTCGTCACGGCATCGCCGACGTCCAGGTCCTCGGCGGAAACGGTCTCCAGGCGCTTCCGGCCCTCCAGGACGCCCTGCGGGCGTACCGGGAACTGGGAGATCGGCTCGGCGAGGCCGACGCCCTGCACAGCATCGGCGCCGCCCATCTCGCGGCCGGGGAGCCGGACGAGGCCGTCCGCCACCTGCGTCAAGCACGCGACGTCTACATCTCTCTAGGCGACGAACGCCAAGAGGTGCAGACCCTCCTCAAACTCGGGCAGGCGCACGCGGCGGCCGGCGACCTGGAAGAGGCTCTGGCCTCCTGCGAGGCCGCCGCGGCGGCCTCGCAGGAGGCCGACGACCTGTACCTGCGCGCCGACGCCGAGCGTCTCCTCGGGCGGCTCCTCCTCTCCGCCGGCCGCCGCGACGAGGCGGCCGCGCACCTGCGGGCCGGGCTCGGGCTCCTGCGGGAACTCGGATCACCGCTGGCCGACGACCTCCGGGCCGAGCTCCGCCGGGCGGAACCCGGCCCGGCCGAAGAGCCCTAGACCGGTCAGGCCTGCTTCTTGAGGGCGAGGCTCGCGGAGCCGGTCATCGCGGGCAGGTAGCCGAGGCGGTGGCCGCGGGCGGTCGGGTGGTAGGACGATTCGAGCGGGATCGTCACCGCGTTGAGCCAGTCGTCGCCCGAGCACAGCTCGTGGCCGGCGAACTCGTCGCGGACGTCCGACCAGGTGAAGCCGGCGCGCCCGGCCGCACTGGCGATGACGCCGTCGAGGGTGTCGGCGGCCTCGTTCAGCGCGGTGCGCTTGGCGTTGCTCAGCCCCACGCACACGCTGACGATCTTGTAGAGGTGCGGGTAGCCGAGCACCACCACGCGGGCCGACGGGGACTTGGCGCGGATCTTGGAGTACAGGGAGTCGAGCCGGCCGGGCAGGGTGTTGCGCATGTAGCTCTCGGCCTCCGCCACCCGGCTCTGGCAGGTCGAGGTCGAGTGCAGGACGCAGGTCTGCATGACGTCGGCGAACCCGGCGTCGTTGCCGCCGGCCGTGAGGCTGACGAGCGTCGTGGACGAGCTGAGCGCGCCGAGCTGCCCGCTCGCGACGGTCGCGGTGGTCGCCCCCGAGCAGGCCACGAACTTGAACGACGACGTCGAGTGCGCCGCCGCCCACAGGTTCGGGTAGGCGTTGGCGCTGCGGTTGCACGACCCGCTGCCTGGGTCGTAGCTTCCGGCCCCCGTGCCGGACGAGTAGGAATCCCCGAGTGCGACGTAGTTGGTCCCGGCCGCCGAGGCGGAACCGGTCCAGAGCAGTGATGTGGCGGCGAAGGTCACCGCACCGAGAGCGGCGACACAGGGGCGGGAAAGACGCATCTGCACTCCGGAGCGTCGTATCGAATTGTGCCGCCCCGCTTATACCCGGCCCGCCATTCTGCCAAGCCCCTGACCTGATCAACAATATTTGTCACAATTCGCCGTTGCAATCCCGAAATCAGTGGAATTCTCAGCCGTCAAGACATAAGAGATAACAACCATTTTCCATGGAATCACGGCAGCCCCGGAGAGCACAGGGGCCACTCCGGTCAACTGCGGCCGTCCGGGCGCCAGGGACCGGTCGCGACCGGCCGGGCGCCCCGGACGCGGAGGGTCTCGGCGAACGTGCGCTGCCGCCCGGGAATCCCGTGGACGAGCATCACCTCCCGCGCCGCGACCTCGTCGGCGACGCCGAGAAGACCGCGGCGGTCGGCGTGCGCGGAAAGGCGGACCGTCGCCACGCGGGCGCGCACCGGAACGGCGGTCCCGCGGCCGTGCCCGGGCAGGAAGAATTCCCCGCCCTTTTCCGCGAGGTCGAGCAGCGCCCGGCCCGGGGACTCCTCGTCCTGGTATCCGGAGATGAACAGGGCGCTGCCCGGTTCGGGGAGGATCCGGCCCGCCCACTGGACGGCCGGCCCGCCCGTCAGCATGCCGGACGTGGAGATGACGACCCCGGTGCGGAAGGCGTCCAGCTCGGCGGGGCGGTTCGCGACCGCGGCGGCGCCGCCGAACACGCGCAGCGCCGGGTCCAGGGACTCGAACACGTGGGCCAGCTCGGCGGCCATGCCGTCCAGCCGGACCGGCACGTCCGGCAGGTGCCGCCGCAGGATCAGCGCGATCTCCTGGGCGCGGCCCAGCGCGAACGCGGGGATCAGGACCCGGCCGCCGCCCCGGTGGACGTCGGCGACCGCGCGCACCAGCTCGTCCACCCGCATGTCGCGGTCGTCGTGGTCCTCGGTGCAGCAGGTCGACTCCATGACGAGCAGGTCGGCGCCGCGGGCGGACTCGGGCACGGCGCAGCCGCCGACCGTCTCCTGCCGGAAGCCCGAGATGTCGCCCGTGATGACGGCGCGGCGGTCCCCGGCGCGCACCACCGCCCCGGCCGCGCCCAGGATGTGCCCGGCGGGGAACAGCTCGACGGTCAGCGCCCCGATCCGGCGCGGCGCCCCGAACGGCAGTTCCTCGCACCGCCGGGCCGCGGCATCCACCTCCGGCGGCCCGTAGAGGACGTCGCCGACGTCGCCCCAGCGGGCCCGGCCGCGCTCCCGCGCCGCGAGGACCTTCGCGGTGTCGGCCCACATCACCGGCATGAGCGCCGCGGTCTCCGGCGACGCGAGCACCCGCAGGCCGGGGCGGCGGGCGACCAGGGCGGGCACGTAGCCGCAGTGGTCGTTGTGGGCGTGGGTGACGACGACCGCGTCCAGCGATCCGCCGAGAGCGCGGCCGATGTCGCGGGGCGGCTCGGCGCGGTCGCCGGGGCGCAGCCCGGCGTCCACGAGGATCCGCGTCCCGCCGGCCTCGACGAGCACGCAGGAGCCGCCGATGTGCGTGTCCCCGCCGAGCGGCACGACCCGCAGGCCCAGTTCGGTGACGGCCGCGGGCGGCGGCGCCGGATCCACGAGCGCCCGCAGGAAGGCGAGGGCCTTCCCGGGGTCGTCGATGCCGGCGGCACGGGCCGCCGGGCCGGCGCTGCGGTGTGCGGAGGAGGGGTTCTCCAGTGCGGCGAGGAGGGCCGCCGCCAGGGCGCGCGGGTCCGCCCAGCGGTGCCGCTCGGTCGCCAGCCGCCGGGTCAGGGCGTCCGCGCGCTCTTCCTGCTCCGCGAGCGCCTCCCGGGTCGCGGCGAGCCGCTCGGACGCCTCGCGCGCGTCGCGGCGCGCGTATTCGAGGCGCCCCTGCTCGGTCCTGACGCGCCCGCGCAGGTGGTCGATGCGGCGGGCGGCGCGCCCGGCGTCGCGCTCCGCGCGCTCGGCGGCCCGGTCGCGGCGCCGGATCCAGCCCAGCCCGGCCCGGACGACGCCGGTGTCGGGGTGCAGCAGGACGGCGGCCAGCGCGCGTGCCTCGCCGCCGGCGTCCCCGAGCCGCTCGGCGGCGCGGGCGCGCAGCGCCGGGAACCGCTCGACCGCGTCCAGCAGCAGGGCCGGGCGCTCCGCGGCCAGCACGGCGGGATCGGACGCGAGGCGGGCCGCGGACGGGCGTTCCAGCACCGCGAGCGCCACCGCGCGCAGCACCGCCGCGAGCGCGTCCGGCGCGAGGGCCGGCCCGGCCTCCGCGCCGCCGGCGGCGGTCATCCCGCGGCCGCCCGCCGGGCGGCGTCGGCGAGGACGGGCTCGCAGCCGAGGAGGCCGTCCGCGGCCTCCAGCGCGCCGAGCACCCGCAGCGCCTCCACCAGGTCCCCCGGGTCGCCGTAGCCGTGGCCGCGCAGGTCCGCGGGGGTGAGCCCGGGCGTCTCGTCCTCGCCGTAGAGGGCGAGGAGGGCGGCGAGGTCGTCGGCGGTGCCGCGGTCGTCCTCCTGGACGAGCACGCGCCACGCGGCCGCCAGGCACGGGTCGGCGCGGACGCCGGTGTCGTCCAGGAGCGCCTCCGGCCTGGCGCGCACCTGCCGCAGCACGTCGTCGAGGACCTGGTCGCGGTCGCGTCCGGCGACGGCGGTGACGACGCGCCCGGCCAGCGTCGGCCAGCCGCCGGTGCGCCGGAGGAGCTCGCGCTGCCCGGCGTCGTCGGGGAAGCCCAGCGAGTCCTCCAGCATCCACTGCCGGATCGCGGGCGCGTCGAAGCGGCGCAGCGGCACCAGCTCGACGTCGTCGTCGGCCGCGCGGCGGAGCCATCCCGCGGCGGAGGCGGGGCCGGCGACCAGCACGACGGACAGGGTGCCCTCCCCGGCGGTGTCGGCGACCGCGTGCCGCGCCTCGGCGAACCGCCGCTCGAACTGCTCGCCGTCGCGGGCCGCGTGCAGGTCGACGACGATGACGTCGTGGCCGGGGTGCCGGCGGGCGCGCAGCACCGCGCTGTCGAACGTCCCCTCCCCCGGCCGGACGACCCGGATCTCCAGGTCGGCCCGGCCGGACGGCATGGCCTGCAGCGACGCCGCCACCCGCTCGGCGTGCAGCGCCGGCGACCCGGCGACCACGTGGACGAGCCGGCCCGGCCGCAGCAGCCCGGTGATCTGCCCGATGCTGAGCGGCGCGCGGTCCGGGCCGGCCAGGTGCGGCATCCGGTAGGAGTGCGCGTCGAACTCGTCGGGGTCGTCGAAGTCGGCGGCGTTCTCCAGCACGTTCTCGATCTCGCGGACGCCGCCGAGCAGCCGCAGCACGTGCGGGGTGCGCAGCCGGTAGCGGCCGCCGTCCTCGCCGAGGACGCCGAGGTTGACGCATTCGGCCAGCAGGCTGCGGAAGTCATCGCCGCTGCAGTCCTCGAACCCGCGCGCCCACCAGTACCGGCACTCCTCCAGCAGCTGCCGGACGGTGAGCGCCTCGCCGGCGGCGCCGTCGTCGAGCGCGTGCAGCGCCACCGTGTAGGCGATGACCTTGTAGCGCTTGTCGAGGGTGAGGGTGTCGTCGAACCGCTTCTGGAAGCCGTCCAGGAGCTTCTGGTCGCGCCAGACCTCCGCCACGTCCTCCCGGGTGATCTCGTAGGGGAGGGTCCGCGGCGTCTCCCGCAGCAGGGCGAGCAGCTTCCCGGCGAACAGCTGCACGAGCGCCGGCGCGTTGTTGGCCTCGGCGATCACCCGCGCGGCGAGCGTCTCGGGGAAGGTGTACCCGAGCGTGGCGAGCGGGCGGACGAGCAGGTCGAACGCGTCCTGCGGGTCCAGCGGGCCGATCGCGATGGGCTCGCCGAGCTGCGTCAGCGGCTGGTTCGGCAGGCCGTGGAACCGCGCGGTCTGGTGCAGGCCCGCCCACACCACCTTGACGCGGCGGCCGGTGTCCTCCATGAGGGTGCGCAGGGCGGTGACGTCCTCGAAGCGGCCCCGCTCGGCGTCCCGGTTGAGGAAGGCGTCGGCCTCGTCCAGCAGGATGAGCAGCTGCCGGTTCCGGTCGGCGTCCGCCCAGCGCCGGACCGCGTCGGTCACCTGGTCGCGGCCCGTGAGCCCGGCCCGCACGACGCCGGCGTTGGCGAGCTTGTCGCCGAGGATCGGCCACAGCGATATCGACCGGACCTTCCCGACCGTCTGGATGGTCTCCAGGATCACCGTGCGGTTCGGGTCGGCGGCCAGATCGCGCTCGGCCTTGCGCAGCAGCGCCGACTTGCCGAGCTGCCGCCCGCCGAACACGAACGACGGGCCCCTGCGGTCGGTGACCTTGCGGAGCTGCTCGGACCGCCCGTAGAACATCTCCTCCGGGACGTCCCCGGCCGGGGTGTAGGGGTCGGTGGCGGTGAACGGCGCCATCAGCGCGACCGCGACCGACCAGTCCTGCGGCCGGCACGCCAGGTAGGCGATCGCGGCGTCGTCGAGGACCCCGGAGACCGGCGCGCGGCGCCTCCGTGCGGCCTCGCCGAGCTGCGCGCGGTCGTCCGCGGACAGGACGCCGAAGTACAGCACCAGGACGGTCTCGCCCTCGGGCTGCCCGCCCAGCAGGTCGGCCAGCTGCTGCGGGCCGGGGCGCCCCCAGTGCAGCAGCAGCCGCAGCCGCCCGCCCGACGGGCTCTTCTGCGACCCGAAGGCCGGCAGCAGCGCCCCGCCGGCCGAGCCGACGTGCCGGACCTCGTCCAGGACGATCCACATCCGGTCCGGCCCCTGGTCGGCGCCGCCCTGCGTCCCCTCCAGCCCGATCATCTTGAGGACCGCGCCGATCAGCGAGCGCAGGTTCCCCGGCGTCTTGCTGCGGCCCTCGCGCAGGTTCAGCCACTTGCGCAGCCCCTCGCCCGCGACCCGGCGGGACGCCTCGCGCATCTGCGGGATGTCGGCGCCGGCGCCGGCGAGCAGGCCGTACAGCTCCGGTTCGGCGACGTCCCGGCCGGCGATCAGCGCGTCCTTCAGCGCGTCGATGTACCCGCTGGTCTCCTGCTTGCGGGCGCGCTTGCCGGTCTGCCGGGAGTGCCGGTGGAACGCGTCCGGGAACGCGGGGTAGAAGCGCTCGAAGTCGGGGCTCTCCGCCTTCTCCGGGAGCTGCTTGCCGGCCTGCAGCTGCGCGATGAACTCGCGCGCGGTCGTCAGGTCGCGGCGCTCGATGCGCTCTTCGACGCGCTCGGCGTCGGCCGCGCGCAGGCCGCCGGCCCGCCGCGCCTCGGCCAGCGCCTCGCGCGCCGCCCGGACGCTCGCCTCGCACCGCTCCTCCAGCCGGGCGCGCAGCGCGCCGAGCTCGCGCCCGATCCGGTCGAAGTCGTCCCGGTCGCCGGCGGTGAGCAGCCGGACCGCCTCCTCGGCCTCGCGTTCCTCGCCCTCGGTGAGCAGCCCGTCCCGCCGCGACATCGCGATCAGGTCGCGCAGCTCCTCGACGCTCTCGTCGCGCCCGGCGCGGGCGTCCCGGACCAGCTCGCCGCGGCGCTCCCGGAGCCGGGCGGCGGCCTCCGGGTCGAGCGCCTCCAGGACGGACACGACCGCCCGCGTGCCGCCGTGGTCGAGCCGCGCGGCCCGCGCCTCGAACACCTTCTCCCAGTCGGGCGGCCCGGCGTGCGCGACCGCCGCCAGCTCCGCCAGGGCGGCGTCCCGGGCGGGCCGCAGCGTGCGCGGGTCGAGCGCGAGGCCGGCGGCCGCGAGCAGGTCCCGGTTGAGGACGTGCGCGGCGGGCGGTTCGGTCTCGGCCGGCCGCTCCCCGTCCAGCAGCGCGAACGCGCCGCCGAGCAGGTGGCGCGCGGCGTCCGCGGCCGCCTCGCCCGCGGTGCCCGCCGACGCGGCGAGCGCCGCGTCGATCTCCGCGCGCCGCCCGGCGACGGCGTCGCGCAGCTGCCGCAGCGGCGCCACCCGCCAGTCGCGGTCGCCGGACGCGGCGTCCTCGTGCTCCTTCACCGCCGCCGCCCAGCGCCCGGCCGCGCCGAGCGCGCCGTCGATCCGCTCGCGCAGCCGCCGGCGCGCCCCCGCGATGATCGGCCTGCCCTTCTTGGGGCTGTTGACCCGCCCGTCGGTCTCGTCGATCAGCCGGTCGACGCCGGCGCCGCCGCGCAGCCGGACGACCTCCGCCGCCACCTCCCCGGCCCGCGCCGCGTCGTCCTCGGCGGCCGGCCGCAGCAGCCGCCGGACCTCGCCGTCCGCCGACAGCAGCGCCTTCCACACCTCGGTCGCGCGGGCCAGCTTGACGGTGCGGTGCGGGGCCTCCTCCAGCAGCCGGGCCGCCTCCCTGGACGCGGCGTCGCGGGCCTGCGCCAGCTCGGCGGCGCCGCGGATCCAGCCGTCCATGCCGGGCCCCAGGTAGACCCCGGCCCGCGCCGCCTGCGCGAACGCCTCACCGCACTCCTTGAGGACGGGCTGCCCGGACACGACGACGTTCAGGCACTCCACCACGCGCGCCGTCTCCGGATACACGAGGCCCGCCCGGATCGCCGCCGCCCACGCCAGCAGCCCGCCCGCCGGGTCGTCGGCGAGCGCCTTGGCGTCCAGCTCCCGGGACGCGGCGGCGAACTCGGCCGACAGCGCCCCCGCGTACACGCCCATCTCGCCGGCGAGCGCCGCGCACCAGCGGGCGGCGGCCTCGGCGTCCGGCCGCCCGGCCGCCTCGCGCAGCCAGCCCGCCAGCCCGAACCGCCGGTCGCGCAGCGCGGCGGCCTCGGCGGCGACCAGCTCGTCCGTCTCCGCGGGCGGCTGCGGGGCCTGCGGCGTCTCCGGCTCCTCCGGCTCCTCTCCGGCGGGGCGGGCGGTCCGGTCGCGCCGGTGCCCGGTGCGCGCCGCCGGGGGCTGCGGCTCGGCTCCGGCCGCCTCTCGGAGGAAGGCGTCGAGGGCATGGAGCTCATCCGGGTCGGGGGCGGTCTCGTCCTTCGGCGCCTCCCGGGGAGCCGGCACCTCGACCACGTGGCCGGGATCGTCGGCCGGCTCCGGCGCGTCCGGCGGGCCGGCCTCTCGGGCCGGGCCGGGCTCTCGGACTGCGGACGGCTCTTGGGCCG
Organism: Actinomadura sp.; assembly: GCF_044508335.1. Classification (NCBI taxonomy): domain Bacteria; kingdom Bacillati; phylum Actinomycetota; class Actinomycetes; order Streptosporangiales; family Thermomonosporaceae; genus Actinomadura; species Actinomadura sp. The sequence continues at coordinate 13,808 of NZ_JBIQHY010000093.1, read as the reverse complement.
GACCGGGCTCTCGGACTGCGGACGGCTCTTGGGCCGGGGCGGGCTCTTGGGCCGGGGCAGGCTCTTGGACTGGGGCGGGGGTCTCCTCCCGTGCGGGCTCGCCGGGGGCTTCTCCGATCGCGAGCTCCCCCATCAGCGCCACGTCGATGAGGCGGTGCCAGCGCTCGGGCAGCTCCGCACGCGCGCGCTCCGCCAGGGCGGGTGCGCGCAGCCGGTCGTCAGCCCGCACCTGGATCAGCTCCGCGAGCACGGCCAGATCGGCGTCCCCGTCGTCCGCCGCCCGCCGCACCTCCGCCAGCAGCTCGGCCTCGGACTCGGGCCCTTCGACGCGCCGCAGGGCGCGGACCCGGTCGTCCCTGCGGCCGGCCTGCAGCATGGCCCGGACCGCCGCCGACAGCTCGTCCAGCTCGACCGGCCGCTCCTCGGGGAGGATCCGCGCGGCGAGACCGTCGAACCCGGTGGCGACGCACTGGACGACTACCAGGTCGCCGTCGTCGGGCCGCCGGCCGTCCCGCAGATGCCCGGCGACGCGCTCCGCCGCGTCCGCCGCGCTCGCGAAACGCGTGCGCAGCTCGTCGAGCTGCGCTTCGAGCTGCTCCGGCTCGGGGGCGGCGGACTGCTCCCCGGCGGCGATCGCCCTCAGCTCCAGCAGGCCGACGGGGGTTTCGGGCAGCCCGGGATGCACTTCCCTGAGCGCCTCCCACACGGCCCGCACCCCGGGCGTCCTCTCCGCCGGCTCCGCCGCCAGCAGGCCGAGCGCCACCACCGCGAGCGGACGGTCCTCCATGACGGCCCGCACCAGCCCCCAGCGCACGAGTGCGACGGGAGCGTCCCACGCCAGCAGCGTGCGCAGCCTGGGAGCCCGCTCCAGTACGTCCGCGGCCGTGTCCGCGCCGAGGAGCTTCGCGCAGTCGTCCGCGCCGAGTTCGTCGGCGTTCCCGAAGTCGTGCACGAAGCACGCCTCGAAGAGCCGGCGCAGGCGCCCTCTGCGCCGCTGGTCGCCGTGCCGCATGGTGCGCAGCACCTGCTCGGGCGCCCCGGCGGGCATCTTCTTGCCTCCGCCGAGGCGCACGACGTCGAGTACGGCGCGCTGGAACTCGGGCGGCCCGTGCCGCAGGAGCTCCCGGACGTCCTCGGCCGACACCGCCGCCAGCGCCACGTCCTCCAGCTCGGTCAGGTCACCTGCCAGTTCACCGAGCGGCCCGAAGGGCGCGGTCCCGCCCTCGCAGTCTCCGCACCGGACCCCGTGCCCCATGTCGCCCCGCCTCCCGCTGCCTCCATCGCTCGACGACAAGGTAACGCGGTCCACTGACTTTCGTCATCAAAACTCAAAATGACTGTTGATTGAATCAACAATGATCTATGTTCGGCGTTCTCCCCATCCTGGCGGTGACCTGCACGGGTGTCCGCTGCGGAGCGCGCACGGCCACTAGCGGTCACCTGCCGCTAAATCACGCTTTGTCGCCGTCTGGGCGGGACGCCCGCTACCCTCATCCCGGCACGGCTGCTAATCTTCGCGTTGATCGAGTTCACGCGACCGCCCCGTACCGGCGGCCGTCCGGACACGTCGGCGGCGCACGCCGCCCGCCGCCGTCGCGGCACGCCAGAAAGGGCCGGTTCCCCTCGTGCATCCCCCGTCGGCACCACGCCACGGCGGGCGGGCATGACCGCCCGCAAGCCGCTCACCTCGCGCGACCCCGAGAGCATCGGCGGCCACCGGCTGATCGAGCGGCTCGGCGAGGGCGGCCAGGGCGTCGTCTACCTCGCCGAGGGCGAGGACGGCGAGCGGGTCGCCGTCAAGGTCCTGCACGACCGCGGCGGCTCCCGCGACGCCTTCCTCAAGGAGATCTCGGCGGCCCGCAAGGTCGCCTCGTTCTGCACGGCCGAGATCCTGCACGCCGGCGAGGACGAGGGCCTCCCCTACGTCGTCACCGAGTTCATCGACGGCCCGTCCCTCCGCGAACTGGTCGAGGAGAAGGGCCCGCAGGCAGGCCCCGCCCTGTACCGGCTCGCGATCGGCACGGCGACCGCGCTCGCCGCGATCCACCAGGCGGGCATCGTCCACCGCGACTTCAAACCCGGCAACGTCCTGATCGGCCCGGACGGTCCCCGCGTCATCGACTTCGGCGTCGCCCGCTTCCTGGACGCCACCGTGACCGCATCCAGCACGGTCGTCGGCACCCCGTCCTACATGGCCCCGGAGCAGCTCGCCGGCGAGGCCGTCACCCCCGCCGCCGACGTCTTCGCCTGGGGCGCGACCATCGCCTACGCCGCGAACGGCCGCCCGCCCTACGGCCAGGACACCATCCCCGCCGTGATGAACCGGATCGTCAAGGGAAAGCCCGACCTCAGCGGCCTGACCGGTCCGTTGCGCGAGCTCGTGGCCCAGGCCCTGCACAAGGACGCGGCCAAGCGCCCGCAGAGCCGCGACGTCCTGCTCCGCCTGCTGGAACACTCCCATGGCCCGATAGCCGCCCCCGAGGCGCTGGCCCAAGGCCGCGCCCTGGCCGCGGCCGACGACGTGACCCTCTCCAGCGCCCGCACCGCCCGCTGGACCACGGTCGAACTCCAGGGAACAACCACCCCTGCCGGGCGGATTGGGCTCCACCGCACCGCTCTCGTGGTCGCCGTCTTGGCGGCGGTGGTCTTGCTCACTGGAACTGTGGCGATAGCCCTCAGCGACAATTCCCGCGACCAACCCGGTGTCGCCGTGGCCACCAAGACCGCCGGCACGGTGCGTCCGACGGCACGCACCCGGCAGACGCAGACCTCGTCCGCCGCATCGCGCACCGGGCCGCCCACGACTCCGGCAGCCATCGGCGCAGCAGTCCAGGCGGCGGTCTCCGAACGGAAGAGCGCCGCCTTCACCGTGGAGGGCGGCATGGACCAGAGCGCGGATTCGTTCGAATCCCACGGCAGGCTCTATTACCGGCCGGGCAGGAGCACCAATTACGATCTGACGGTGCGGACCGACCTCGCCGAGGGCCTGTACGACGGTACCTCGGGACCACGGATAATCATCGTGGACAACTGCGCTTATTTCCGCTCGAGTCCGAAGACGTGTAATCCCACCGACGCAGCCTCCCTCAGTACGGACCATGACCCTCTTGTCTGGACGGCAGCAGAGGTGAGGTGGGTGACGTCTCCGTACAACATTCTGGAACTACTTCGGAAGACGCCGTCGATCCGCCGCAGCACGGACACCGGGACGATCACCTACCGCGGCACGGCAGCGGGCGGACCGCTCGCCTCGGACGGACCTACCGCTCCCTTCTACCAAGCGTTCGGCGGCGGCTCCACCAAGGTCACCTACACCTTGGTCACCGGTCGCGATCACCTGCCCCGGCAACTGGACATCGATCTGTGGAGCCAGATCCGGACGGACCTCACCTTCCATTCCCTCTACTCCGCCACTTATCGCGACTGGGGCAATACCGGCACGATTACGCGCTCATATTGACGTTCATCTCATAACACAGAAATTCGGGAAGGCAACCCCCATGCAGGCTCATGAAGTCGCGTTCTTCAAGCTCATCGAGGGCGAGAAGCAGTTCCAGGTTCCGCTGTACCAGCGCACCTACAGCTGGGGGCAGCGGGAATGGGCGCGGCTGTGGACGGACGTCCTGGAGCATGCGGAGATCATCGAGGCCGGGGAGGACCGGCCGGCGCATTTCATCGGCTCGGTCGTCCTCGCGCCGGGCACGATGTCGGCCGGGGACATCCAGCGGTGGCTGGTCGTCGACGGGCAGCAGCGGCTGACGACGCTGATGCTGGCGTGCTGCGCGCTGCGCGACCGGCTCCGCGACATCGCGCCGCGCGAGGCGGGGCGCATCCACAAGCAGTACCTCGTCAACGAGTACCGCGACGACCTGGAGCACTTCCGCCTGCTGCCCACCCAGGCCGACCGCGCGGCGTTCACCGCCTGTGTGGAGAGCGAGCCGAGCGCGGGCGGCAGCGACGGCATCGGCGCCGCCTACCGGTTCTTCAAGCAGGCGCTGATCGACTACGACCCCGACGGCGACGTGGACGCGCTCAAGCGGCTGGAGACCGTCATCCGCGGCCGGCTCTCCGTGGTGGAGATCACCGCCGAGCACGGCGACAACGTCTACCGGATCTTCGAGTCGCTCAACAACACGGGCGTCAAGCTGAGCCAGACCGACCTTCTCCGCAACTACGTGTTCATGCTGCTGCCGACGATCGGCGAGCGCGTCTACACGAAGATCTGGCTGCCCATGCAGCAGGAACTCGGCGCGGGCAATCTGGAGCTCCTGGCCTGGCTCGATCTGATCATCCGCGGCGACTACCGGGCCAAGCAGAGCGAGATCTACCGCGCCCAGCAGAAGCGCCTCGGCGAGATCGTCCACCAGGGCGGCGAGAAGGCGCTGGAAGGGGAGATCGCCGAGCTCTACCGGCGCGGGCGGCTCCTGATGCGCGTCATCGAACCGGCCCGCGAGACGGACGCCGAGCTCAGGGCCGCCCTTCTGCGGCTGCAGGAATGGGGCGGGCAGATCACCTTCCCGATCGCGCTGCACATGCTCGACCTGCTCGACCACGGGAAGGCCACCGCCGCGCAGGTCGCCCGCGCCCTCTCCTACGTCGAGAGCTTCCTCGTCCGCCGGATGATCGCCGGAATCCCGACCAACAACCTGAACCGCATCCTCAACAGCGCGCCGAAGGAGCTGGAGGCGGACCGCCCGATCGACGAGGCCGTGCACCGCTACCTCTCCGGGGAGCGCCGCTACTGGCCGTCCGACGAGCAGCTCCGCACCGCGATCCGGACGAGGCCGTTCTACTGGTCCGGCCGCCCGAACCAGCGCTTCTTCGTCCTGAAGCGCCTGGAGCAGAGCTACGAGTCCAGCGAGCCGGTCGACTTCGCGGCGGCCAAGCTCACGATCGAGCACGTGATGCCGCAGACCGTCACGCAGGACTGGCTGGACCTGCTGTCCCCCGAGGTGACCGACGAGGACGGCCCCGCCGAGCTGCACGCCGAGCTCCTGCACACCCTCGGCAACCTCACCCTGACCGGCGACAACTCGAAGCTGTCCAACCACCCGTTCCAGCGCAAGCAGGAGATCTTCGACGCCAGCGCGCTGCACCTGAACCGCGAGATCGCCGACGCGCCCCGCTGGGGCAAGGCGCAGATCCTCGCCCGCGCCGAGGCGCTGACCGAACGCTGCGTCGCGCTCTGGCCGGCGCCGCTCCCCGGCGGTTCCGACCTGGAGGACGAGCGCCGCACCTGGGTCCAGCTCCGGCGCCTGCTCGCCGAGCTGCCCACCGGCTCCTGGACGACGTTCGGCGACCTGGCCACCGTCATCGGCTCCACCCCGGCCGCCGTGGGGAGCTACATGGCGTCCCGTCCCGGCCTGGAGAACGCGCACCGGGTCCTGACCTCCGAGGGCGCGGTCTCGCCGTCGTTCCGCTGGCCGGACGACCGGACCGACACCCCCCGCGCCGTCCTGGAGGCCGAAGGCGTGTCCTTCTCCGGCGGCGGCGCCGCCGATCCCGGCCGGCGGCTGGCGGCCAAGTCCCTGGCGAAGCTCATCGGCATGGACGCCCCGGAGGACCCGGAAGACGACCGGGACGCCCTCCGCAAGCGCTTCGCGGACCAGCTCTCCGTCCACGGGGCCGAGACGGTGGAGCTGGTCACGCGGGTCCTCGAGCACTGGAGCGGGAAGGGCGGCAACCTCGACTACGGGAGCGGTGAGGCCGACACGAGCTGCTACCCGTGGCTGGAGGACCCCAAGGACGCCCGCGGCTGGATCTGGCCGGTCGTCTTCTACCCGCGCAGCGCCACCATCGAGGTCGTCTTCCAGCACCTCGCCAAGCGTCCCCCCTTCGACGACGAGGCGCGCCGCGACGAGCTCCGCCGGCGCCTCAACCGCATCGACGGCGTCGACATCCCCGAGGACCGCCTGGCCAAGCGCCCCGGCATCCCGATCGGCGTGCTCTCCGGCGACGGCATCACGCACTTCATCGAGGCGCTCGACTGGTTCATGGACGAGGTCGGCACCGCCCGGTCGCCGGAGAAGCCCGCGCCCGGCGAGCCGGAGGACCCGAAGCTCGCCGCCGAGTTCCACAGCGCCATGCTGGTGCTCTACGCGCGCACGAGGACCGAGGCCGACCACAACGCGTCCGCGTTCCTGAGCATGGTCACCGAACACGGCGGCGTGGAAGCGGCCAAGCGCCTCCTCGCCTCGCCGCACGTCTCCGACGGCTTCGCGGCCCTGCACGCCCGCAAGCGTCTGGACCTGTCCGTGGAGGCCCACGTCGCCGACCCCCGCTTCGCCGCCCTCTTCACCGAGGAGGAACGGGCCCGAGCCGCCCACCGCCTGGCCGAAGCCGGCTACGCGCCCTGAACCGCGTCATCGCGCCCGGCTCGGGATGCCGTCTCGGCGGTGTCCGCTCCCGGCGCCCGGCGCGGGACGCGGACCGCGCGCCGGCGCGGGACGCGGACCGCGCGCCGGGGCGGGCCGCGGGGGCTAGCATCTCGGTAATGAAGATCCCGTTCGGTGCGGCGCGCCGGGTGCGCGGGCGGTTCGGGGCTTGGGCGGCGCCGGTGTGGCGGCGGCTCGGCGGGCGGGCGCAGTGGCGGCTCGCGCGGCTCCGGCATCAGACGTTCCTGGTGTACGCGGGCGGGATGGTCCGGGACGAGCGGGGGCGCATCCTGCTGCTGCGGCACCGGCTGTGGCCCCCGTACCGGGCGTGGGGGCTGCCCGGCGGGTACGTCAACGCCGGTGAGCGGCTGGAGGACGGGGTCGCCCGGGAAGTGCGGGAGGAGACGGCCCTGGAGGTGGAGGTCGCCGGGCCGCCGCTGGGGCTCGCCAGCGGTTTCCGGCACCGGGTCGAGGTCTACTACGAGGCGCGGGTCGTCGGCGGGCGGCTGGAGCTGGACGCCGCGGAGATCCTCGAGGCGCGCTGGTTCCCCGTGGACGGGCTGCCGGACGAGATGTCGCCCCGGCTCCGGAACGTCATCGCCGCACTTGACCTCAAGCTTGGTTGAGGTCGCAGGGTGGACGGCATGAGCCTCACAGATGTCGAACGCGAATACCTGTCGACGCAGCGGCTGGGGCGGCTCGCCACCGTGGGCCCCAAGGGCGATCCGCAGAACAACCCGGTCGGATTCACCTACAACGCCGAGACGGGCACCATCGATATCCGGGGCTGGAACCTCGCCAAGAGCCGCAAATACCGGAACCTCCGCTACAACGACCAGGTGGCGTTCGTCGTGGACGACCTGGCCTCCGTCCAGCCGTGGCGGGTGCGCGGGATCGAGATCCGGGGACGCGCCGAGCAGGCCGTCGTGAAGGCTTCGGACGGGTCGCACTTCGGCGACGACGTCATCCGCATCCATCCCCGCACGGTCTTCTCCTGGGGGATCGACCCGGAGGCCGAAGGGATGACCAAACGCGTCGTCGAGTGACGGCCTACTTCGCCGACTTGGCGCGGGCGGCCTTTTCCTTGTAGCCGTCGATGTGCTGGGGCAGCGATCCGGTGAGGGGGCGCAGGGCGTCCAGGAGGAAGTCGGCGTCCGATTTCGGAAGGCGCAGCAGGGGGCGGCGCAAATGGACGCTCCAGCTGCGGGGGTCGGGGAACGCGTCGAGCCTTTCCACCAGCGGACGCAGCTCCACGCCCTGCCCCCAAGGGGCCAGTGACTCGACGCGGAGTTCGCAGCCGCGCGGATACTCGCGCTCCCCGAACACGACCGGCTCGTCCAGCGGCGACACTGCGGACGTGACGACGGCGTGGCCGATCACGCGGCCCCGGTCGCGGGTCGGGTTGCCGAAGGCGCCGCGGGTCGCGTAGATCAGCAGCTCGTCGCCGGCGGCGAGCCGGTCGACCTCGGCCCGCGCGGTGGCGGGGAAGGCCGTCCGCTCCTCGTCCAGCACCCACGCGATGGCGTCGCGGTCGCCCAGGATCAGCAGGTAGCTCTCGCTCACGAGGCCACCGTATCGGCGTCCTCAGGCTCCCGGGAGGGGCTCCTGCTGGGCGAACCGGTCGGCGGTGGCGTGGCACTTCGGGCAGCGCGCCGGCGCGTGCTCGCCGCGGACGACCTCGCCGCAGACCGCGCACGCCCACTCGGTGGTCAGCAGCGCCATGACGTCCGAGCGGGCGACGATGCCGACGAGGTCGCGGCCCGACAGCACCGGGACGCGGCGGATGCGGCGCTCCAGGAGCAGGTGGCGGGCCTCCTCGACGTCGGTGTCCTCGGTGACGCTGATGACGCCGGTCGTCATCACGTCCGCGGCGGTCTCCCCCGCGCGGGCCAGCAGGTCGTACTCGCTGACCAGGCCCACGACGGCGCCGTGGTCGTCGACGACGGGGACGGCGCTGATGCGGCGGGCGCGCAGCAGGGCCGCGACGTCGGGCACGGGCACGTCCCGGTCCACGGTGATGACCGGGCTCGTCATGATCTCTTTGACCTTCATCCTGCCGCCCCAGAATCAAGCGGGCTCCCCGCACCGTCCGGTGGGCGAAGCCCGGTCGTCGTCCTCCATATGACCTTAGATGTCGCGATCGTCCCGGTCAGCACCGGGGCCGGGACGGGACGCTCGTCCGCGGGTCGCCATCACTCCTTCCCCGATATCGCACGGATGATCCGGACCCGGGCCGGCCGCGCACGGCAAGGCCCACCGGACAGGCGACCGGGCCGTTTCTGATCTCCTCCCGTACGGAGGGACCGGCTTGCCATGGGGCGTCGGCACTGATCCGGCGCCGCCCAATCCGAAGTATCTAGATTTTTTGTGTTATCGCCCGTCCTGGCGGGGGTCTGCACCGTATCTACAGACACCCGACGAGAGAGGACGTGGCAGCGCCATGAGCAACCCCATTCCCCCCACGAGCGGAGGGCCGGGCCCGCGGCGGCGGCAGCAGCGGACGGTGTCCGGGCGCGCGGCGGCGTGGACGGCCGCGGGCGCGGCGGGGCTGCTGGTGATCGGCGGGATCGCCGGGATGGCGAGCGGCGCGTTCGACGGCGGCTCCGGCACCGCCCCGGCCGCGAGCGGCTCCACGGTCTCCCCCGCCGCCTCCCCGTCCGGGCTCCCGGACGCGGCGGAGCCGTCGCCGACCGGGACTCCCAGTCCGAAGGTGAGCCGCAAGGCGCCGCGGAAGACCGCGAAGCCCGGCACGCCGGCGCCGCGCAGGAGCCAGAAGCGTCCGGCCAAGCCCGCGCCCGCCCGGACCAAGGCGCCCGCGCCGGTCTCCGGGGGCGCCGCCGCGCAGGTCATCGCGCTGGTGAACAAGGAGCGCGCCAAGCAGGGATGCCGCGCGCTGACGGCCGACTCGCGGCTGACGAAGGCGGCGCAGGGGCACTCGGCCGACATGGCGCGGCGGGGCTTCTTCGACCACACCAACCCCGACGGCAAGGACCCCGGCGACCGGATCACCGCCGCCGGATACCGCTGGTCCACCTACGGCGAGAACATCGCCAAGGGGCAGCCGACGCCGGCGAGCGTGATGAAGTCCTGGATGAACAGCCCCGGCCACCGGGCGAACATCCTGAACTGCAAGTTCGCCGAGATCGGCGTCGGCGTGGTGATGTCGGGCGGGCCGTACTGGACGCAGGTGTTCGGGACCGCCCGCTGATCACCGCGGCGTCGCGAAGACCTGCGTCCACCAGGGTCCTCCGGCGCCGCGGACGACCCCGATCCCGACCATCGTGAGCCGGCAGTTGAGGATGTTGGCGCGGTGGCCGGGGCTGTTCATCCAGCCGTCCACGACGGCGGGCGGGGTCGGCTGGCCGCGCGCGATGTTCTCCGCCCACACGCTCCACCGGAACCCGGCGGCGGTGATCCGGTCCCCCGGGTCGTCGCCGCCGGCGCCGCGGTGGTCGAGGACGCGGCGGGCCGCCATGTCGGCCGAGTGCCGCTGCGCGGCCCGGTGCAGGGCGGGCGAGACGCGCAGCGGGCCGCACCCCGCGGCGGCCCTCTCCTTGTTGACCAGCGCCACGACCTGCTGCTCGACGGTCTTGGGGGTTGGCCGCGGCGCCACCCGGTCCTTGCCGGACGCGTCCTCGGGCCGGGGCGGCGGCGTCCGCGACGGCGCCGGCCGGACGGGCGCCGCGGCATCGGGCGCGGGAGGCGCCGGGTCGGACGGCCCCGGCAGGCTCCAGTACACGACCGCGGTGAGGACGCCCACCGCCGCGGCCCCCGCGACCCAGGGCGCGGCCCCGGCCGAGGACTTCGCCGCGGCCGCCGAGGTGCTTCCGGCGCCGGCCTGCGCGTTCGCCGCGGTGTTCCCCGCGTCCAGCAGGGACTTCGCACCGGCCGAGGCGGCGTGCGCGGCCGAGGCGGCGTGCGCCGGCCAGCCGGCGGGCAGCGGCACCATGACGAGGCCGGCCAGCAGCGCCTCGGGCGGGGCGAGGTCCCGGTGGCGGGCGGTGCAGGTTCGGCATCCCCGGATGTGCTTGGCGATCCGCTTGCGCCACAGCGGGGACGGCCGTCCGTCCCACCCGTCGAGCACCCGGCCGAGCGCGTCGCAACGCCGCCCGCCCACGACCCGGACCACGGCGCGGCACGTCGCCAGCTGCTTCTTCATCCGCTGCACCCGGACGGCCGCGTGCGGAGGCGACAGCCCGAGCCCGTCCGCCAGCTCCTTGCGCGTCAGATGCCCGGACGCCTCCAACCACCACAGCGCGAGCAGTTCGCGCTCGCCCGCGTCCAGCCAGCGCGTCGCCTCGGCGATCTCCCGGCGCTGCTCCGACAGCTCCAGCCGCAGGACGGCCAGCTCGGCGAAGTCGCCCTCGGCGCCCGCCACCTGCGCCATGGCCTGCGGATCCATCGGCGTCCGGCCGCGCTGCGACGACCAGCGGCGGCGCACCTGGTTCATCGCGATGGACACGAGCCACGACCGGAACCGCGCCGGCTCCCGCAGCCCCTGCAGCCCGCCGAGCGCGCGCAGCACCGACTCCTGGACGACGTCGTCCACGTCGGCGTGACCGCCGAGCGCCCAGCCGACCACGTTGTAGAGCAGCGGCAGATGCTCGGCGACCAGCCGCTCCCGGGCCTCGGCGTCCCCGTCCTGCGCCGCCCGGACCAGCAGGTCCACATCCGTGCCCACACGCATCCTCGTCCTCCAGGGAGTCTTCGCCGATCCCTCTGCAGACCTCCCGAACCACCACGGATAACAAGAACCCCACTGATTCTCTCCACCGCGGTGCGGGGACGCGAGGCCGGCGCGGTCGTCCGGGGCGGAGGTGAGCGGCGGCCTCGCGGAAACGCTGACTCAGAGTGCCCATTGTGAAGGCAGCGGTGTATGCCCGATACGGCCCGCCGGATGTGGTTCGGATCGCCGAGCGGACAAACCCTCGGTCGGAGACAAAGACGTCCTGGTCAGGGTGCACGCGACGACGGTCAATCGGACGGATTGCGGCTACTGGGCGGCCAAGCCCTTCGTCATCCGGGCGGTCAGCGGCCCTCTCCGGCCGCGGCGAAAAATCCTGGGAACCGAGTTCGCGGGTGTGGCGGAGGCGGTCGGCGCCGACGTCACATCCTTCGCGGTATGCGACCGAGCGGCCGGGAGGTCATGCGGCACTTGGCAGAACTGATCGAGTTGGGGCGGTTCAGACCCGTCATCGCCCGCGTGCACGGCCGTGCAGCCCCGGCGAGCGAGCGAAAGCCCAGCTCGACGAGCTCCGTTGCCGCCCGCACCGTGCCGGCCGCCTGGCCAAGGCCATCCCCGTTCGACAGGACCGGGAAAACACCTCGCAGCACACCAGCGGATTCTATGCTCCTAGAAATTCACATTGAATATCTACAGCCTTTCATCCGCTAGAAGGAAGCGTACTTCTCAACTACTCTCCAGTTGACGCGGCATCCCACGAGGACATTAGCACAAGGCTTCCCACAGAGAGTTGCGCGGCCATGCGTTTATCTGGCCGACAACGTACCCTCGGCCCAAAATTCTGAGCAAATAGTCGATCAACTAATCCCGCCGGCTATCGAAGCCGCGTCGTCGGCGGGCATCGCGGGACTTGCGTCGCCCACTCCACGGCCGTCCAGTGCCACGGGGAGAGGATGCGCAGTCCACGCCGCGACGAAGCGGCTCGGCCGACGCTGCACGAGATGGCCGTTCTGCAGCATCTCCTGAAGATCGACCAGACCGGGCCGCCCGGCGAACAGCGCCGGCTGCGGGCAGCACCCCAAACCACGTCCGCGTCTTCGGCGCCGGGCCCTGCCACGGCAACCCGCCGGCCGGCGGGCTTCGGCAGTCCCCGATACTCGCCGACCGGCCACCGAGGCGACCGCCCGCTCTACACCGACGTCACACCGGACCTGTCCTGGATCGACCAGAAAAACCGGCGGCTGACCGCCGTCCCCACCCCGCAGGAGTTCCCCCATGTTCCGAAAGATCGCGACGGCACTGCTCGTCACTCTCGGCCTGGCCTTCCTGATGCCCGCACTGAGCGCCGCGCCCGCGTCGGCGGCGCCTCTGGCCGCCGTCCGGACGATCTACTACGACGCCGGCGGCGCCCAGGAATTCAGAGCGGCCGTCGACGAGGGCGCCGCCGCGTGGAACGCGGCCGTGCCTGCGATCCGGCTCGTCCCCGCGTCCGGGTCGCAGGCGACCGTCAAGGTGTACGCGGACAACGGCTGGCCGCGCACCTACATGTACGGCTTCGGCCGGGCCGTGATCTACATGGGACGCGAGGCGGTCGACGACGGCTTCTACCCGCCCCGGATCGCCGCGCACGAACTCGGCCACGCCCTCGGCCTGCCCGACAACCGCAACGGCCGCTGCGACTACCTGATGTCGGGCCACAGCTCGCCGGTCTCCTGCAAGAGCACCACCCCACACCCGACCGAAGCGGCGCAAGTCACCCGCAACGCGGGCAGCCGAGTTCCCGCCCTCACCGCCGCCCGGCAACTCCAATACGCAGACTGCTACGTATTCTGACCGCCCACACCACGGTGAACGTGCCATGGCCGCGGTGATGCCCGCGCCGGTCTCCATCGCGAGCCCGTCAGCGCTGACTGCGGTCACGTGAGTTCGCGGGACGCGCGCGACACGGCATGTGTCATCTCGTGAACCGGCCCGGTGGTGCGCACTGTGCGGTGCGCACCACCGGGCCGTCCTCCGCAGCTCGCCCCCGGGTCTCAGGGGCGGCGGATCACCAGCAGGCGTAGCCCTTGCCATAGCGGAGCAGCACCGGTGCCGTCTGGGTGACCTTGCCGTCGGTCGCCCACACCTCGGCGTTGTAGTCGCCGGCCGGAGCAGCGGCGTACGTGACTCCGATGAAGCCGTTGATGATGTGCGTGTCGTTGCTACCGGGCTGAATCGTCCCCTCGGTGCTGGACGATCCGGGCGGCAGCTTCCGGACCCCGTACCTGAGGGTGGTCGTCCACGTCCCGCTCACCTGCACCAGCAGGTAGCTTTGCGTGCCACCGGCAGGGACGCAGAACTTCTGGCCGATGTCGTTCAGAGTCCAGGTCGAGGTCGTCGCACTGGCCGGAACCGTGGCCAGGCCCATCATCAGTACGGCCAGCATTCCGACCACGAGACTGACACCGTGTCGGACCGATCTCATCCGTAACCTCCTGGGTTGGCGTATCCGGATCAGGTCCCCGCTCGTTGATCACGATCCGCGAACACCTCGCCCAGAAGCAATGAGCTTTCACACATCGCGCCGCCATGAAACAAGAGGTATGACACATTGTGAAACTCGAACAAAAGTGCTGCCGCCCGACTCTCCAATGTCCCGCTCTCCGGCAGCATCACATGCATTTGAACCGTGCTCCGCTGCGGTTATGGTGCAGCTCCCTGATGCGATGAAGGAGCGGGGCCTCCGCTCCTGGTGACGGTTCCGGGTATCC
>NZ_JBIQHY010000212.1:2584-4366 GCF_044508335.1 Actinomadura sp. | reverse complement strand
CGTCCATCGGGTACCGGATGCCGATCATGCGGCCGTCGATGTCGATCTCGACGCCCTTGCAGCTGCCCTCGTCCGGCAGCCACTCGGCGTACGGGAAACTCGTCCCGATCATGAACAGCACGTCGCAGTTCATGATCATCTCATCGCTGGCCTTGGAGCCGAGCAGCCCGACCGGGCCGGTCACGAACGGCAGGTCGTCCGGCAGGACCTCGCGGCCGAGCAGCGCCTTGGCGACGCCGGCACCGAGCAGCTCGGCCGTCTCGATCAGCTCCGACTGCGCGTTCGCGGCACCCTGGCCGACCAGCATCGCGACCTTCTGGCCCTCGTTCAGGATCTGCGCGGCCTTGTGCAGCTCCTCCTTGTTCGGCAGGACGCGCGGCTGGCTCCACCCGACGCTGGAGTACACCGAGCCGTGCTCCTTGGGCGGCGACGGCACCGCCTCCGACTCCTGGACGTCCTCCGGGATGATGATCGTCGCGACGCTGCGGGTGGTCAGCGCCGTCTTGAACGCGCGGTCGATGACGTGCCGCATCTGCCCCGGCTGCATGACGATCTGGCAGTACTCCGACACGTCGGAGAACAGCGTCTCCAGGTTCACCTCCTGCTGGTAGTGGGTGCCCTGGGAGAGCCGCTTCTGCTGCCCGATGATCGCGACGACCGGCTGGTGGTCCAGCTTGGCGTCGTACAGCCCGTTCAGCAGGTGGATCGCGCCGGGGCCCGACGTCGCCGTGCAGACGCCGACCTCGCCGGTGAACTTGGCGTGCGCGCACGCCATGAACGCGGCCATCTCCTCGTGCCGCGTCTGGATGAACTCGGGGTTCCCCTCGGCGCGGTCGAACGCGCCGAGCATCCCGTTGATGCCGTCGCCCGGGTACCCGTAGACCCGCTTGATGCCCCACTCCGTCAGCCGCTGGAGGACGTAGTCGGCCACTTGCTGCGCCATTGATCTCTCCTTCTCCGTGAATGTCGTCGTGTCCGTCAGCGCCGCAGCAGCTTGGCCGCGCCCACGGCCGCGCCCGCGGCGGCACCGGCCGTCGCGGCGCCCACCAGGTACTTATGCTGCCCCACCCACATCTGCGGGCTGGTCCCGTGCGCCCGCTCGTCGAACCGGCCGTGGCTGCCGTGGTCCTCGCCGGAGGCGTCATCGGCGGGCTCCCACAGGTTCGCCGGACGGTCCGGCCGGACGTCCTCGTCCGTGTGCTGCGACGTGAAGCCCGTCCTCGCCAGGTAGCGGTCGAGCAGGCCCGCCGCGAACTTGTTGCCGAGGATCGTCCCGACCGAGCTGGCGCCGATCCAGTACTCGCGGCGCGCGGGATGCTCGGCGGCGTACAGCAGCGCCTTCGCCGGGATCTCCGGCTGGTAGATGGGAGGCACCGGCTGCGGGCGCTTCGGCAGCCGCGAGAGCACCCAGTCGAACTGCGGGGTGTTGACGCCCGGCATCTGCACCATCGTCACCTTCACGCCGCTGCCCTCGTGCATCAGCTCGGTCCGCAGCGACTCGTGGAACCCCTTGATGGCGTGCTTGGCGCCGCAGTAGGCGCTCTGCAGCGGGATGCCCCGGTAGGCCATCGCCGACCCGCACTGGACGATCACGCCGCGGTCGCGCGGCATCATCCGCTTCAGCGCGGCCCGGGTGCCGTTGACGTAGCCGAGGTAGGTGACCTCGGTGGTGCGCGCGAACTCCGCCGGCTCGATCTCCCAGAACGGCGCGAGCACCGAGGAGAAGGCCACGTTCACCCACACGTCGATCGGGCCGAGCTCGTCCTCGGCCCGCCGCGCGGC
>NZ_JBIQHY010000212.1:0-2484 GCF_044508335.1 Actinomadura sp. | reverse complement strand
TCCTGCCCGGCTGAACCGCCGTTCCCGTCACCCTCCGTGGCATCCCGTGCCCGGTGGGCAGTCAGGTTGCTATGACTTCACGTCAGAACGTCCAGATGTAATAACAAAGTATTGACTGACGTTCCGGGTGGGGCTACAAATGCTCCAAGCCGCGGAGATGACGAGGAAGCGAACGGCCGGTGTCGGCCACCGGGCCGTGAGGTGAACGACAGGTGAACTCGCCATCGCGATCGGACAGCGCCATTGGAGGCACACAATGCGGGTCGGACTGTTGGGCGCGGGACGGATCGGGGCATGGCACGCCCGGTTCCTGGGCGGGCACCCCCTGGTGGGCGACCTGCTGATCGGCGACGCCGACCCGCGGCGCGCGGAGGCGCTCGCCGGCCCGCTCGGCGCCCGCGCCGACACCCCGGACACCGTGCTCGGCGCCGGGCTCGACGCGGTCGTCATCGCCACCCCGACCTCCACGCACGCCGATTTACTCGCCCGCGCCTGTGACGCCGGCGTCCCCGCGTTCTGCGAGAAGCCCGTCGCGCCGGACCTGCGCACCACGCTGGAGATCCGCGACCGCGCCGCCAAGACCGGCGTGCCCGTGCACATCGGCTTCCAGCGCCGGTTCGACGCGGGCTACGCGGCCGCGCGGCGGGCCGTGCAGGACGGGCGCCTCGGCGCCCTGCACCGCGTCCACCTCGTCACCGCGGACCCGGGTCCGCCGCCCGCCGAGTACGTCCGCACGTCCGGCGGAATGTTCCGCGACTGCCACATCCACGACTTCGACATCCTGCGCTGGGTCACCGGCCGCGAGGTCGAGTCGGTGACCGCCGTCGGCGCCAACCGCGGCGACGCCTACTTCGCGGTGGCCGGCGACGTGGACACCAGCGCCGCCGTCCTCGTCATGGACGACGGGACGATCGCCACGCTGCAGGGCTCCCGGTACAACGGCGCCGGCTACGACGTGCGCATGGAACTGTCCGGCACCGCGGGCACCTGGGTGGTCGGGCTGGACGAGCGCGCCGCGCTCCGGTCCGCCGAACCCGGCGTCGACTGGCCGTCCGGCGACGCGTGGGCGGACTTCTGGGAACGCTTCGAACCCGCCTACGCGAGCGAGATTGGAACGTTCCTAGAAATGGCCAAGGGCAACGCGCCCAGCCCGTGCACCGTGGACGAGGCGCTGGAGGCGTTCCTCATCGCCGAGGCCGCCACGCTGTCGCTGCACGAGGGCCGCCGGGTCGCGCTGGCGGAGCTGCGATGATCTGGGCGATGGCGTTCGCCGCGGTGGCGCTGGCCTTCGTCTGGGTCACCGGGGTCAACGACGGCGCGGCCCTGCTCGGGCTGAGCGGCCGCTACCCCCGCTCGTCGGGGCCGCTGCTGATGGCGCTCGTGCTGGTGCCGCTGGTGCTCGTCCCGCAGTGGACGGTCGCGGTCGCGCGGACGTTCACCGAGGGGCTCACCGACCTCGGCGACCGGCGCGGCGCGCTCGCCTTCCTGCTCGGCGTGACCGTCGCGCTCGCCGTCGTCGCCGCGCTGTCGCGGCGCGGGCTGCCGACCAGCCTGACCCTGGCGATCGTCGGCGGCATCGGCGGCGCCGGGCTCGGCATGGGCCTGGACGTCTCCTGGCGCGGGCTCGCCCTCGTCCTGCTCATCGGCGCGGCGGCACCGCTCGTCGGGACGTCCGTCGGCTACGGGCTCGGGCTCGCCTCCCGGCGGATCCCGTCCTTCACCGGGATGGCCGGCGCCGTGCGCACCGCCCACGTCCTCGCCTACAGCGCCCAGTGCGCCGCCTACGCCGCCAACGACGGGCAGAAGATGCTCGCGGTCGTCAGCGTCGCGCGGCAGGTCGTCTCCACCCGGCGGCTCGGCGCGATCGGGCCCGTCCAGCCGACCCCCGTGGTGCTCATCGCGATCGCGGTCGTGTTCTGCGCCGGCGCGCTCAGCGCCGTCCACCGGGTGGGGGAGCGGCTCGGCCGCGGGCTCGTGCTCGCCCGCCCGCTGCACGTCGTCTCCACCGAGGCGGCGGCGGCCGCCTCCGTCGCGGCCAGCTCCATCGCGGGCGCGCCGGTCAGCATGACGCAGTCGGTCACCGCCGGGGTCGTCGGCGTCGCCGCCAGCGAGGGCGCCGCGCGGGTGCGCTGGCAGAACGTCCTCGGCATCGGCGCGGCCTGGCTGTTCACCCTCCCGCTCGCGTTCGCCGCCGGCGCCGCCTGCGGCCTGGCGGTGAGGGCCCTGTGAACGCCGCCGTCCGGCCCGCCCGCCGGCTGCGGCTCGTCTGGGACGACCTGCGCGGCCGCTCCGGCGACCGGGTCATCGGGCAGGTCGCCCGGCAGGTCCGCGCCGCCCGCGACGGCGCCGAGCTGGCCCGGGAGCTCGCCGCCGGGCGGGTCCCGTCCGCGGACGCCCGCGCCCGGATGGCGGAGATCGAGCACGCCGGCGACGCCGAGCGGGCCGCGCTCGCCGCGATGCTGCGCGGCGTCCTCGCCACCCCCA
>NZ_JBIQHY010000211.1:0-4404 GCF_044508335.1 Actinomadura sp. | reverse complement strand
CCCCGAACGGGAACACGTCCCCGAACGCGACCTTGAACGGACCCTGCACCGCCATCACGAACCACCTTCGTTGTCCGCCCGTCCGCTTGTCCGGACGAGTGCATGTCATGGAGTGTACGTCGCCCACTCGGCCGAACAAGCTCAGGATCGAGTGACCTGCGTCACATCATGGGATGTGGTCGCGGTCAGTCCGGGACGCTGTACACGTCCTCCAGCTCATGCAGTGACCCCGGCATCACGACCTCGGCCACGAACCGCACCACGTCATTGGCGTCATGCATGCCCGCGAGCATCACCATGACCGGGTCGGACTGGCTGATCTGCAACACCTCGGCCTCGTCGCCGGCGGGAAGCCGCGCGGTCAGCCGTTCGGAGATGTGATCGATGCGCAGGCCCTTGACCGACCGCAGGTGATCGCGCAGCCCGACCGGCAACGCCGCGTCCTTGTCCAGGTCGGTGCCGTACACCAGTTCCAGCGGGAACCAGCACGTCATCAGATCCGAGGCGATCTCGTCGCGGATCGTCAGCGACCGCCGCGCCAACACCCGCACCCCGCCGCCGTCCAGGTCCAGCAGCGAAGCCACCTCGGGGGGAGCATCAACCTGGCCGACGTCCACGAGCTGCACGCCCGGTTGCGTCTCGGGACGGTCCAGCAGCGTCAGGCCCCGCCGACTCGCCCGCACATCCGAGGCCGGGCGGCCTTTCACGAACGAGCCGCGCCCATGCTCACGGGTGATCCATCCGTCCTGCTGGAGCATCTGCAACGCCCGCACCACCGTGGTGCGCCCGACCGCGAAGTCCCGGACGAGCTGTGACTCCGAAGGCAGCATCGAGCCCGGCGGGTAGTCCCCGTTCTCGATCCGCCGCCGGATCTCCAACACGACCCGCGCGTACTTCGGGGGCTCGAACTCCAAGCTCGACATATCAACCACCTGACTACTGTGACACTTGACCGCATAAGCGCATCTCAGGGCACTGTAACGCCCTGCTCTTCCCCGCGCCAGGACACCGAGCAGCCCGGACGCCTCACAGGTCGGCCGGGACCGTGAAACCCGCCGCCAGCAGCGCCACGCGCACTTCACCCACCCGGCGAGGGCCCATCTGCGGCACCTTGCCCAGGTCACCCGACCGCAGCAGGCCCAGCAGTTGCCCCACCGTCTTGACCCGCCAGCGCCGATCATTGCGCAACGTCGTCATCACCTGTTTCGACAGCCCCAAGCACGCCACCGGGCACGCCAACCCGACACGGCCATCGGCGTGTTCATGGTGACGGTCGGCCGCAGCCACAGCCGCGGGGAACACCGCATCCAGCCCCGATGTCCGTCCCGCCTCCACCAGCAGGCCGAGCAGATCACCGACCGTCCGCACCCCCAGGCACGAGATCGGGCACTCAGGTCCGATGCCCGAGTGCCCGATCTTGTGCGCGTCGTCGCCGGTCATTTCGGCCACGGCCACCCCTGCGCGTTCACGATCGCCTCCCGCAACTCCCGTGGGCTGAGCGCCTCCACAAGCCGCATGTCACGGCGGACAGGAACCATCGCCCACCATGCCCTGGTCGCGTGCCCGTACCAGGCGACCACTCCGGAGAACTCCCGTTCGATCGCCGCCGTCACCGGCCGATTCCGCTTCTCGGCCGCCGACACCCACGACACCCCCATCACCCGCACCCACCCGGCGAGGTAGGCGTGCCGGCGAAGGGGACGGCCAGAACACGTGCGATCCGGTCGGCCGCCGTGGCCGTTTCCGTCACCGGGCACAACGGCTCCAGTTCCGGCGGGGACTTGCGGGACGGCCCCGACCACACCCACCACCACCACAACTCACCGTCCCGGCGACGGCACAGCACCTCTTGCTGCAACCCCGGCGCCAACATCTGCCCGCGCGGGTCATCGCCGTCGGGCTCACCGGCCAAGTTGCGCGCCCGCACCGCACCATGGCCCCACACCTGCGCCACCAGGCCATGCCCGGTCAACGCCTCCACCAGCGCCAACGCCGCCGGACGCCATGCACTGTCCGGCGTACGCGGCCTCACCGACTCACCCACAGGGGGTCACCCACTCCCAGAGAAGGGAAGGCGGGGCCGGTAGGACGAGCGACGACGAGGAGACCCATCACCCCGAGCACGGTCAGGTCCGGGGGGGACCCCCAACCCGCGCTCCAGCCGCCGTGACGCCCACCGGCCCCGCAGCTTCTTGGACTACGCCGCCCGCGTCTTACGCGAGGGCGCACACCAACGACACGGCACCCGCTCAACCTCCGGTCCGGAACCATTCGGCGCTCCGACCAGGATCGCCCGCCGCGAGTGGGTGAACTTCCACCCGCGACCGCTGCAGTTCCTGCACCCGTTGCTCGCCTGCTCGTCTCGCATGGAGGCAAGACTCTCGCGGTATGACGTCCTATCGAAGGCCGTCCATAGGTCTCTATGAGGACGTTTTCAGGACGCTAGGTAGAGTTAGACATGTCACAGCGTCCGCTCAGTGCCCCTATGGGGGCTAAAGTCGGACCCGTAGAGGACTCACAGCGGAGGGAACGACGATGCCACGTCCGGCAGGCAACACCCGTCTCAAAGCAGCCCGGCAGCACGCCGGGTACGCATCCCAGCAGGCACTGGCCGACGCCATGACGGCAGCCGCCCCGCTGCTGGGCCTGGGGAACATGCAGATCAGCGCCCGCCAAATCCGCCGCTGGGAGTCCGCGTCCCCGCCGTGGCCGCGCGCCGACCACCAGCGCCTGCTGGTCCACGTGCTGCAACTGCCCGTCGAAGAACTCGGCTTCACCCCGCCCTGGGAGACCCCGGACACCCCGGCGCCCTCACGGCCCAACCCCAACCCGTCCGCCGTCCCCGCCCAGGGAACCGGCGCCACGCTGCCACTTCCCAAGGCCAACGCCGCCGTTCAGCCGCCCACGGTCGGGGCCGACTTCTCCGCGATCAACGGTGCGTTGCGGCGCCTCTACTTCTCCGTTCAGCCCGCCCAGCTCCACCCGACGGTGGTCGAGCACACCAAACTCGGCACCCAGCTCCTGGCCGAGACGACCGGTGTCCCGCGCACCATCCTGGCCACCGCGCTCGCCGAGTCCCTGCTCCTGGTCGGCCGCATCGAGTTCTTCGACCTGCGCCAGCCCGACGACGCCGACGCCTCCTACGTCCGCGCCCTCCAGGCCGCCGGCGAAGCCAACGACCCGCTGCTGGGAGCGGCCATCCTGGCGCACGCCGCGTTCATCCCCGGATGGGACGGCCGCCGCGACGAGGCAGCCGAACGCATGCGCGCCGCCCGCACCTACGCCCGACGCGGCACCGCCCCCGCCGAATTCCTGGCATGGCTGGACGCCGTCGAGGCCGAGTGCGAAACCCGCTGCGGACACCCCCGCGAAGCCTTGCGCTTGATCAACCACGCCGAGCACTTGCTCGCCGAGAGCACCGGACAGCCCGCCCCCGACTGGTTCAACTGGTTCTCGCCCATCAGCCTCGCCTCATTCAAGGGCGACACCCAGCTCAAGGCCGGGCAGCCCGCCCAGGCCAAGGCCACACTCCTCGGCGTCCTGGAGGCCATCGGCGACACCAACGCCAAACAGCGCGCCGTCATCCTCGGCGACCTGGCCGCCGTCGAAGTAGCCCAGCGCGACCCCGAAGCCGCATGCTCCTACGCCGAGCAGGCCCTCGACCAACTCGCCGTCACCTGGTACGCCACCGGCATGGACCGCGTGCACGACGTCCGCCGCGCCCTCCAGCCCTGGGCCGACACCGAATGCGTCCGCCGCCTGGACGACCGCCTCTACAGCTGGCAGACCACCCTCAGCGCGCTCCAGCGTTGAACTCAGCGATACGGCCCGGAAGCTCAGCCAGCGAATCAATCCGCATCGTCGGAACACGGTCGGCTTCCGGGTCGTCCTGCTGAATGATCCCCCACGGCCCCCGCCGGATCAGCGCCGTCCGCAACCCCATCTGCGCCGCGGGCATGATGTCGTTGTCCAACCGGTCACCCACATACAGCACCTCACCGGCCTCACACGGCGCAGCCTCGACCACGCACCGGAAGAACCCCGGATCAGGCTTGGACACACCCCAGTCATCCGACGTCGCGATCATGTCGCTGGGCAGATCCAACGACCGCAGGATCCCGCCGGCCCGCACCGTCTGATTCCCCGCGATCCCGACCCACAGCCCATCACCCCGAAGCTTGGCCAGCGTCGGACGCGCATCCGGGTACAAGTCCTCTTCCCCGAACGTCTCCGGCCGCCCCACCTCGGCCCGCTCCTCACGCTGCTGCGTCAGATCAAACCCAGGCGCGAACACCTGGAACGTCTCCCGGTAGTCCAACCCCCGAGCGATCACCGCCCCGAACATCGCCGAGAACGTATGCCGAGGCACCCCCAACCAGTCAGCCCACGTCCCATACTCCCGAG
>NZ_JBIQHY010000210.1:0-4416 GCF_044508335.1 Actinomadura sp. | reverse complement strand
AGCCACGCGTTCCACTCGCCGCTGATGGACCCGATGCTGGAGGAGTTCGGCCGGGTCGTGGCCGGCCTGTCCTTCCGCGCACCCACGATCGAGGGCCTGCCCGCCGAGGTGGCGGACCCGGCGTACTGGGCGGCGCACGTCCGCGAACCCGTGCGGTTCCTCGACACCGTCCGGGACCTCCGGTCCCGGGGCGCGAACCGGTGGCTGGAGCTCGGCCCCGACGGCGTGCTCACCGCGCTGGCCCAGCGGATCGTCGACGAGGACGGCCACGTGTTCGCCGCCGCGATGCGCGCCGGGCGCGCCGAGACGGAGGCCCTGCTCACCGCGCTGGCGACGCTGTGGACCGCCGGCACCACAGTGGACTGGCGCACGCTCCTCGCCGCCTGGGGCGGCCGCGTCACCCCCGCGCTGCCCACGTACCCGTTCCAGCGGCGCCGGTACTGGCTGCCGGCGGGCGGCGCGGCGCCGGACGGCTCCGCCGGCCACCCGCTGCTGGACACGGCGGCGGACCTGGCCGGGACCGGCGGGCACCTGCTGACCGGCCGGCTGTCGCTCGCGACCCACCCGTGGCTCGCCGACCACGTCGTCGACGGGCACGTGCTCCTCCCCGGCACCGCCTTCGTGGAGCTGGCCGTCCGGGCCGCCGACGCCGCCGGATGCTCCGCGGTCGAGGAGCTGACCGTGCACACCCCGCTGGTGATCCCGGAGTCCGGCGCGGTCAGCGTCCAGGTCGGCGTGACCGCTCCGGACGACGCGGGCCGCCGGTCGGTGACCGTGCACTCCCGGCCTGCCGCCGATGACGCCGCGCCCTGGACCCGGCACGCGACCGGCACGGTGGGCGATGCGATGGGAAACGCGGTGGGCGACGCGGACGGGCCGGACGCCGAGCCGCTGACGCAGTGGCCGCCGCCCTCGGCCGAACCCATCGACGTCGGCGGGTTCGCCGAGGAGCGGGCCGCCGCCGGCCTCGCCTACGGGCCGCTCTTCCAGGGGCTGCGCGCGGCATGGCGGGCGGGCGACGCCGTGTACGCCGAGATCGCCTTCCCCGGTGATGAGGCCGAGGCGCGGCGGTACGGGCTGCACCCGGCGCTGCTGGACGCCGCCCTGCACCCGCTGCGGTTCCTGGACGCCGACGGCGCCGGCGGCCTCGCGCTGCCCTACGCCTGGACCGGGGTCCGGCTGCTCGCCTCCGGCGCCACCGCCTTGCGGGTGCGGCTGACCGGCGACGGCCCGATCCGTCTCACCGTCGCGGACGACACCGGGCAGCCGGTCGCGGCCATCGGCGGCCTCACCCTCCGGCCGCTGGAGCCAGGCCGGCTCCGCGGGCCCGGCGACGGCGACCTGTTCGACGTTTCCTGGGAGCCGCTCCCGCTCGCCCCGGACGGGAGCGCCGCCCCGGAAGGGGGCGCCGAGGTCGTCCGCTGCCCGGACGCGCCGGCGGCCGACCCGGCCGCCGCCGCGCGCACCGCCGTCGCCTGGGCGCTCGCCGAGATCCAGCGCGAACTCGCCGGGGACGCCGACCGGCCGCTCGCGATCGTCACCCGCGGGGCCGCGGCCGCCGCGCCCGGCGACGACGCCGACCCCGCCATGGCCGCCGTCCTCGGCCTGGCCCGGTCCGCGCAGTCGGAGAACCCCGGCCGGTTCGTCCTGGTCGACGTGGACGGCGACCCGGCCTCCGACGCCGCGGTCGGCGCCGCCGTCGCGGCGGCGCTGCGGGCGGGTGAGCCGCAGCTGGCGATCCGCGGCGGCGAGGCCCTCGTGCCGCGCCTGACCCGCACGGCCGCCGGCGGCCCGGCCCTCGTCCCGCCCGCGGACGGCGGCCCGTGGCGCCTGGAGGTGGCGGGCGACGGGGCGCTGGAGGACAGGCTCGCGCTCGTCCCCGCGCCGCAGGCCGACCTGGAGCCGGGCCAGGTCAGGATCGGGATCCGGGCGGCGGGCGTGAACTTCCGCGACGCGCTGCACGCGCTCGGCATGTACCCGGGCGAGATCACCCTGGGCGGCGAGGGGGCCGGGATCGTCCTCGAAACCGGTCCGGGGGTCACCGGCTTCGCGCCGGGCGACCGGGTGATGGGCCTCGTCGAAGGCGGGTTCGGGCCGGTGGCCGTGGCGGACGCCCGGATGCTCGCCCCGCTCCCGGACGGCTGGACGTTCGCGCAGGGCGCGTCCGTGCCGGTCGTCTTCCTCACCGCCTACTACGCCCTCACCGACCTGGCCGGGCTGCGCGCCGGCGAGCGGCTGCTCGTCCACGCGGCCGCCGGCGGCGTCGGGACGGCCGCCGTGCAGCTCGCCCGGCACCTCGGCGCGGAGGTGTACGCGACCGCGTCCACCGGCAAGCACGGCGCGGTCGCCGCGCTCGGCGTGCCGCCCGGCCGCGTCGCGGACTCCCGCACGCTCGGGTTCGCGGACCGGTTCCTCGACGCGACCGGCGGCGAGGGCGTCGACGTGGTGCTCAACGCGCTGGCGCACGAGCACACGGACGCCTCGCTGCGGCTGCTGCCGCGCGGCGGCCGCTTCGTCGAACTGGGGAAGACCGACGTCCGGGACCCGGCCGCGGTCGCGGCGAGGCACCCCGGCGTGCGGTACCGGGCGTTCGACCTCGCCGAGGCCGGCCCCGAGCGGATCGGCGCGATGCTCGGCGAGCTGCTCCGGCTGTTCCGCGACGGCGTCCTCGCGCCGCCGCCCGTCCGCGCCTGGGACGTGCGGAGCGCGCCGGAGGCGTTCCGGTTCGTGTCCGCCGGCCGGCACGTCGGGAAGGTGGTGCTCACCGTCCCCGCGGACCGCCCGTACGGTGCCGGCGCCGTCCTGGTCACCGGGGCGACCGGGGCGCTCGGCTCGCTGGTCGTCCGGCATCTCGCGGACGCCCACGGCGTCCGGGACTTCCTGCTGGTGTCCCGGCGCGGCCCGGACGCGCCGGGCGCGGCCGAACTGGCCGCCGAACTGGCCGGGCGGGGAGCGCGCGCCGAGTTCGCGGCGTGCGACGCCGGGGACCGCGCGGCCCTCGCGCGGCTGCTGGCCGGCCGCGCGCTGTCGGCCGTCGTGCACGTCGCCGGCGCGGTCGACGACGGCGTGATCACCGCGCAGACGCCGGACCGCTTCGACGCCGTCGCGTGCCCGAAGGCCGACGCCGCCTGGCACCTGCACGAGCTGACGGCCGGGACGGACCTGGCGGCGTTCGTGCTGTTCTCCTCCGCCGCCGGCGTGCTCGGCAACCCGGGGCAGGGCAACTACGCCGCCGCGAACGCGTTCCTCGACGCGCTGGCCCGGCGGCGCCGCGCGGCCGGCCTGCCCGCCACGTCGATCGCCTGGGGCCTGTGGGCGGCCGACAGCGCCATGACCCGGGACCTGGGCGCCGCCCACGCGCGCCGCACCGAACGGGACGCCATGGTCGCGCTGGACCCGGCGGCGGCGCTCCCGCTCATGGACGCCGCCGTCGCCGACCCGGCGCGCCCGGCGCCCGTCGCGGCCCGCTTCGACACCGCCGCGCCGTCCGCCGCCGCGCCCCCGCCGATGCTGGCCGCGCTCCACCGCGGGAGGACCGTGCGGCGGAGCGCGGCCGCCCACCCGGCCGGGGGCCTCGCCCGGACGCTCGCGGGCCTCGGCGACCCGGAACGCGACGAGCTGCTGCTGGACCTGATCCGGCGGCGGGTCATGGACGTCCTCGGGTTCACCGAACTGGACCCCGCGCGCCTGCGGAGCAGCACGTTCAAGGAACTCGGCTTCGACTCGCTCACCGCGATCGACTTCCGCAACGCGCTCGCCGCCGCGACCGGCCTGCGGCTGCCCGCGACCCTGGTGTTCGACTATCCCACCCCCGCGGGCCTCGCCCCCCGCCTGCGGGAACTGCTGTCGGAGGCCGCCGGCGACCCGCCGCGCGCGGCGCACGCCCCCGGTGCGCCGCACGCGCGGCCGCGGCCGGCCTCCGACGGCGACCCCATCGCGATCGTCGGGATGGCCTGCCGGTACCCGGGCGGCGTCCGGTCGCCGCGGGACCTGTGGGAGCTGGTCGCCGCCGGCGGCGACGCCGTCGCCGGGCTGCCGCTCGACCGGGGCTGGGACGAGGGGCTGTACGACCCCGATCCGGACCGGCTGGGACACAGCTACGCCCGCGAGGGCGGGTTCCTCCACGACGCCGCCGACTTCGACGCGGACTTCTTCGGGATCTCGCCGCGCGAGGCGCTGGCGATGGACCCGCAGCAGCGGCTGCTGCTGGAGGTGTCGTGGGAGGCGATCGAGCGGGCGGGCATCGACCCGACCTCGCTCGGCGGCTCCCGGACCGGGGTGTTCACCGGCGTGATCAGCCACGACTACCACGACCTGCTGCGCGGCTCGCAGCTGACGGAGGGCTATCAGCTGGTCGGGACCGCGGGCAGTGTGGCGTCGGGTCGGGTGGCGTATGCGCTGGGTCTGGAGGGTCCG
>NZ_JBIQHY010000016.1:47900-89516 GCF_044508335.1 Actinomadura sp. | reverse complement strand
CTCCGGAGCCGTGTGCGCAGGTTCGAATCCTGCAGGGGGCGCCTCAGACGATCAGCAAAAACCCCGGTCGGCCGGACACTTCGCTAGGCACCGGGGTTTGTTGCGTATGCAACCATGTGCCAACGACCGTCACGGCCTGAGGTAGTTCCCCGACGGGCCGATACGGGCGAAGAGGCCCGGGCCGATGACGATTGACCAGACCGGCGAACCCGGTGGAGTGCCTGGGTGACCAGCGCTACGCCGTTGCCACGGCGGACGACCGGCCGATGCCCGACGAGCACGATCTTCATTGCGCCGCACCCTGCGATGCTTATGGGCGATCCGGTCTGGGATTGGTGTTCGGCACTTACGACAAGACAGCCCGCACATCTGTGACAGGGCAGGTTCGCCGGAGTTGTCACAGGGCGGACGGCTCACTTGTCGTACCTGGCGACAGATGCCCGACCGATGAAAGGGCTCTGTCATGAAGATCATGGTCATCGGCGGCCGACCCGCCTTCGATCACTGACCACATCGGAAGTACTCGCCTATGAAAGGGCCGGTGAACGTGATGGATGTCCCGAGGCGACATGTGGTTCAACTACTCCGGCAAGCGGGGTTGCCGGGCGTGGCCGACGAGGCCGAGGGGGTGCTGCCCGACCCGGTCGAGTACGACCGGGCGGAGAGCTTCCTCGACCGGCACGGCATTACCAAGGACGAGCTGATCAGCCGACGGGGAGGCAGTCCTTAACTCGTGACGCAGTCCACTTGAACGTGAAAAGTGCCTCGGCACCTCAGACCACATCGGCCCGGCGACCTCCAATGTCCGGTCAAATCTCGGGGCGGTGGGTCACGAGGGTGCGGCGGCGTGCAGGCGCCGGGCCATCCAGAGCGTGGTGGCGCTCAGCAGGACGCCCGAGATCGGGAAGGCGAGGGCGAGGCCGACCCCGGCCGCGATGCCGCCGTACACGATGGGCTGGATGACCTGGGCCGAGCGGTTCGCGAGCATGCGGAGGCCGACCGCGACGCCCCGGTCCTCGCCCTCGGCGCCGGCCAGCAGGTTGACCGTGATCGGCGGGTTGGCACCGAGGCCGGAGCCCATCATGACCGCGCCGCAGGCGAGGAACACGATGTCGGACGACAGGGGCGTCATCGCGACCCCGACGACGGCGATCCAGGTGCTCCAGACCAGCGGTCTGACGTGCCCGAACCGGTGGAGCAGGAAGGGCAGCACGAGGCGGACGGCGAGGGACGACGCCCCGATCGTGGAGAGCAGCAGGCCGATCACGCTCAGGGAGACGCCCTGCCGTTCGAGGAAGAGCGAGTAGAAGGACGTCCTGAGCGACTGCACGAAGATGTTGACGAAGCTGGACGCCATCACGCCGACGACCAGCGAGTTGCCGAGCGACCTGTGCAGGGCCTTGAACATTCCCGGGGGCTGCTCGCCGCGGGTCTTCTCCCGCAGGACGCCCGGCACCAGGAGGGCGCCGCCCGTCCCGACGAGAGTGAACAGGAAGCAGCCGATGTTGAGGTTGTGGAAGCCCCAGGCGTCGTAGACCGCGGCGCCGAGGGACGGGCCGGCGGCCAGCCCGACGCCCCACGCCAGGGAGAACAGGGACAGCTGCCGCGCCGCGGACGGGCCGCTGCCGACCCGCGTCATCATCTCCTGCAGGACGAGCCAGACCCACATCTGGAAGAGCCCCTGCAGGAACATCAGCAGGATCGTCAGGGGGACCGAGGACGCGAACGTGAACGCGCCCGTGGTGACCGCGAGGGCGAGGGTCGACAGCACCAGGACGCGCCGCGAGTCGAACCTGTCCAGCAGGTAGCCGCTCGGCACGGCGAGGACCAGGCCGGCTATGGAGGAGGCACCGGCGCCGAGGCCGATCACCATGTCCGTCGCGCCGAGGGCCTGGAGGTGGAGCGGGTAGAACAGGCGCACCGACTGCGGGCCCGTCCAGTAGATCAGCGTGACGAGCGAGACGAACGACCACCGGGACCGGACGCCGGAGGCGTCCTTCACCGGCGGACGTACCCGGGCGGCTCGTCCATGGTGGTCGGGTGGAACAGGTCGCCGATGGTGAGGGGCTCGGCGATGATGCCCTGCTCGACCGCGTAGCGGACCAGGGTCTCGATGGCGGCGCGGGAGCTCTCGGCGTCGTAGCCGAACGGGTCGGGCCCCATCAGCTCGACCTGGTGCTCGTAGGCGTCCCGGGCCCAGGCGAGGCAGATCTTGCGCGGATCGCGGACGGCGTCGAGCGCCAGGTCCTTGGCGGCGCGGAACGCGCGCAGCGTCTCGTAGGGCAGCCAGGGGTTGTCGTCCACGATCTCGCGGCGCAGCACCACGGTGTGCATGATCGGGAAGATGCCGGTGCTCGTGAAGTAGTCGATCTCGGCGGCGCGCGGGTCCGGCAGCAGCCGCCGCAGGCCGCCGGGCTCACCGAGGACGTCGGGGGTCTCCGGGTAGATGAGGGCGTCGACCTCGCCGCGCGAGGTCAGGTCGACGATGGACCGCCCCGGTTCCAGGCGGGTGATGCGGTAGCCGTCCGGCAGGTTCTCCATGCCGGCCGTGTCGGCGTCCTGGATGACCCATTCGACGCTCTTCAGGTCGAGGCCGTACTGGTCCTGGAGGATGCCCCGGGTCCACACGCCGGCCGAGTTCGTCCAGGTGCGCAGCCCGATCCGCTTGCCGCCGAGCCGGGCGGGCGAGTCCAGGTCCGATCCGTGGCCGACGAAGATGAACGAGTGCCGGAACCTGCGGTGCGGGAACGCGGGGATCGCGACGAACTCGCCGGGCGTCCGGGCCTGGATCGACAGGAACGCGCCGAACGACACCTCGGCGATGTCGAACTCGCGGCGCCGGAACATCCGCCAGTGGCGTTCGGGCGAGGAGAACGTCAGGCACCGGGCATCGGCGGCCTGAATGGTGACGGAGCCGTCGAGCAGCCCCCGGTTGAGATCCGAGTCCCCGAGTGCTACCGACAGGCTCAAGCGTGATGCGTGGGTCACCCGACCGGGCCCTCCCGTTCGTTGCGGTGTATGTACACGACTGTATACTTACGGATGCCAGCTGGTCTGTCAATCGGAGCGGCAGGCCGGCATCGCACTACGGGCTAGGGGTTGATACGTGCTACCCGCCTTCGAACTCTCGCGGCCGGCGACGCTCGACGAGGCCGCCCGGCACATCGCCGCCGGCGGCGTGCCCTACGCCGGCGGCACCGAGCTCGTCGCCGCCATGAACATGGGACTGATCGAGCCGCCGCACCTGGTCGACCTCAAACGGGTGGACGGGCTGCGCGGGATCACGGCCGCCGGCGGACGGATGACGATCGGCGCGGCCACCCGGCACGACGAGGTCGCCGGATCCGCCGCCGTCCAGGAGCACGCGCCCATGCTGGCGACCGCCTGCACGATGCTCGGCAACATGCGGGTGCGCGCGACCGGCAGCATCGGCGGGAACATCTGCTTCGCCGATCCGCGCTCGGACGTGACGACAGCGCTCTTCGCGCTGGACGCGCGGGTGAGCCTGTACTCGTCCGGTGGGCGGCGGACGGTGCCGATCGGGGACTTCGTCCTCGGCGCCCTGGAATCGGACTGCTCGGACGGCGAGCTCCTGGAGGCCGTCCACATCCCCATCGAGGACAGGCACCAGGTCTACCTGCGGCACCAGCCGGCCGAGTACCCGACGGTGTGCGTGGCCCTGAGCGTCCCGAGGTCGCGCCCGGACGCCCCGGTGAGGCTCGTGGTCGGGGCGGTGGGTGAGCGTCCGCAGGTCTTCGACGCCCCCTCGGTGGACGACATCGGACTGGAGACCCTCCTGCCCCGGCTCGACGTGATCGAGGACCTCAACGGTTCCGAGGAGTACAAGCGGCATCTCGCCGGCGTCTTCATCGGCCGGGCCGTCGCAACGCTGAAGGAGGGCACGGATGCATGAGACCGAGGTGGCCACCACGGTCAACGGCCGGCAGGTGCGGGAGCGCGTCCCGACCCGGCTGACGCTCGCGGAGTTCCTGCGGGAGAAGCAGGGCCTGCGCGGCACGAAGGTGAGCTGCGAGTCGCAGGTCTGCGGGACGTGCACCGCCCTGCTCGACGGCCGCCCGGTCAGCTCCTGCACCGTCCTCGCCGCCGACGCCGACGGCGCGGAGGTGACCACGGTCGAGGGCCTGGCGGACGGCGGTGAGCTCGACCCGATCCAGGAGGCGTTCGTCGAGTGCACGGCGCTGCAGTGCGGCTACTGCACTCCCGGCTTCATCATGGCGACCAAGGCGCTGCTGGACCGCAACCCCGACCCGAGCCGCGAGGAGATCGTCCACGCCCTCGAAGGCAACCTGTGCCGGTGCACCGGGTACCTGCCGATCATCGAGGCGGTCGAGCAGGCGGCGAAGCGCCGCGCCGGGACGTACACGCCCGAGCCGAGGCATGTCCCCGCCACGGCGCACGTCGACGAGAACGGCGAACCGTACCGGCACGTCGGGCGGCCGGCCGAGCGCGTCGACGCCCGCGCCAAGGTGACCGGCGCGGCCCGCTACTCGATCGATGTCGCGCACCCCGACTCCCTGGAGGCCGTGGTGGTGCGCGCGGACCGGGCGCACGCCCGCGTCCTGGAGGTCGGCAAGAAGGCCGCGCTCGCCGTTCCCGGGTGCGTCGCGGTCGTCAGCGGCGAGGACCTGGACGGCCTCTACCCGCGGTTCGGGCACATGGTGCCGGACCACCAGATCCTGGCCCTGGACAAGGTCCGCTACTACGGCGAGCCCGTCGCCCTGGTGATCGCGACCAGCCGGCACGCCGCCCACGACGCGGCCAAGCTGGTGGACGTCGTGTACGAGGACCTGCCCGCGGTGCTGGACGCGGAGGCCGCGCTGCGTCCCGGAGCACCGGTCGTGCACGAGGACACCTATTCGGGCGACTCGGTCAGCCAGGTCAAGGTCACGCGGTCGCCGGACGAGCCGAACGTCGCCAACACCCTCACGCTCGGCTGGGGGGACGTCGACGCCGCGTTCGCCGAGGCGCACACCGTCGTGGAGACGACCACCTTCCACCCCGCGCTGTACGCGTACGCGATGGAGCCGTACAACGCGGGCGCCCGCTTCACCGGCGACGGCTGCCTGGAGGTGGTGAGCACCGCGCAGCACCCGTTCATGGTGATCAAGGACCTGGCGCGCGTGTTCGGCCTTCCGCACAGCCGGGTGCGGGTGGACGTGCCCTACATCGGCGGCGGCTACGG
Organism: Actinomadura sp.; assembly: GCF_044508335.1. Taxonomy (NCBI): domain Bacteria; kingdom Bacillati; phylum Actinomycetota; class Actinomycetes; order Streptosporangiales; family Thermomonosporaceae; genus Actinomadura; species Actinomadura sp. The sequence continues at coordinate 84,313 of NZ_JBIQHY010000016.1, read as the reverse complement.
GTCCAAGTCGTACACCAAGATCGAGCCGCTGGTCGCGGCCGGCGCCTGGTACACGGGCCGGGCGGTCAAGCTGGACCTGAGCGTCGAGGAGTCGGTCTACACGACCCGGTCCGACTCCGCGACGACCACGATCCGCAGCGCGTTCACCGAGGACGGGACGCTCCTCGCCCGCGACGTCGACATCGTCATGGACACCGGCGCCTACGTCGACAACAGCTCGACCGTCCTGTCCAAGGCGGTGCACCGCTGCTTCGGCGCCTACGCGATCCCGAACCTGCGGGTGCGCGGACGGATCGTCTACACCAACACGGTGCCCGCGTCGTCCTACCGGGCCCTGGGCGCCTACCAGGTCAACCTGGCCGCGGAGACCAACATGGACCAGGCGGCGGACGCCCTGGGCATCGGCCGGGACGAGATCCGCGCACGCAACCTCGTCCGGCGGGGCGAGACGTTCATCCGCGGCAAGCGGCCCATGGACGCCGACCTCGGCGCCGACTTCGCCGAGCTGGTCTCGCTGGTCCGGGTGGAGCCGCGGGAGGGCGTCCTCCAGGGCGCGGGGTTCGGTGTCGGCGCGAACGAGGGCGGCTCGTATCCGACGTCGACCGCGCAGGTGAAGATGTCCCCCGACGGGTCCGCTCTCGTGCTGAGCGGTTCCACGGAGATGGGGCAGGGCAGCAGGTCCGTGCTGACGCAGATCGCGGCCGAGGAACTCGGTCTGGACATGGGCCGGGTGCGGGTGTTCCAGTCCGACACGGCCGGGACGTCGTTCGAGCGGACCACCGGCGGCAGCCGGACCACGACGATGACGGGCCTCGCCGTGCAGCGCGCCTGCGCCGACCTCGTCGGGAAGCTGCGGTCGATGGCGGCGGACCTCTGGGAATGCCCGGTCGAGGACGTCAGGCGGGCCGGCGGCGAGATCGTGCACCGGGACGGTCGGCGGGAGGGCTACGGCCCCCTCATCCGGAAGTGGTACGGCGGCGGTGGCGGTGAGGTCACCGGCCACGGTGTCGTGCGGCGCGCGGGCGAGCTCGAACAGCAGCCGTCGTTCTGGGAGATCGGCATGGTCGGCGTGACCGTGGACATCGACCCCGACACCGGCGTGACCACGGTGGACCAGCTCGTCACCGTGGCGGACGTGGGCTTCGCGCTCAACCCCGTCGGCGTCGAGGGGCAGGACCTCGGTGCCGCCGCCCAGGGCATCGGCGGCGCCCTCTCCGAAGAACTGATCTACGAGGGCGAGCAGATCCGCAACCCCAACCTCGTCGAGTACCGCGTCCCGCGCATCGGCGACGCGCCCCGGCGCTTCGACTCGGTGATCTTCGAGCGGCGGGACGGCACCGGCCCCTACGGCGCGAAGGGCGTCGGCGAGGGGGCGCGGATCCCGGTGGGCGGCGCGATCGCGGCCGCCGTGCAGCAGGCGACCGGGGTCTGGCCGGACTCGCTGCCGCTGACGCCGGAGCGCGTCTGGCGGATGATCCGCCAGGGGCGGGACGGCCGGTAACGCGAAATCGGCTGAGCCCCTCCACCAAGGGGCTCAGCCGAGAGCGGCGGGGACGGCGGCTCAGCCGAGATCCAGGACGACCTTCAGCCGGTCGGCGGACGCCCGGACGGCGGTGTCGAACGCCTGCTGCACCGTGCCGCGGTCGAACTCGTGCGTGACGAGGGCGCCGTAGAGGTCGGGGTGCTTCTGCAGGTACGCGTCGGCCCTGGCGAGGCTGCGGCGCCGGTCCCGCGTGACGCCGCCGACGAGCGCGAGGTTCTTGCGCATCAGGGATTCCATGTTCAGCGGGTAGACGTCGTCGTCGGGGATGCCGAAGTACAGGATCGTCCCGCCGGGGGCGGCCCCCGACACCGCGTCGGCCAGGGTGCCGACCTGGTGCCCGACCGCCTCGATCACGACCTGCGGGCGGTCCCGCTCGCCGACACCGGCGGCCCAGCCGGCCGCGGTCGCCGCGAGCGTCTCGTCGAACCCCAGGACGGGCGGCAGGTCCGACCGGTCCACCGGATCGACGCCGGTGACGCGTCGCGCCCCCGCGTCCTTCGCGACGTGGGCGAACATCGCGCCGATCGGCCCCACGCCGAGGACCACCACGTCGAGGCCGGCCACCGGCACCCGGTCCAGCGCGTAGATGACGCAGGCGAGCGACTGGATCAGGACGGCCGCGCGCGGCTCGAACCGCGGGTCGTAGGGGTGCACCTGCGCCCCGTCGGTGACGACGTACTCGGCGATCGCGTCGGACGCGGTGGCCCACCCGACGACCCGCGCCCCGGGTTCGGCCTCGGGGTGGCGGGACGCGGCGACCTCGCCGACCACCTCGTGCATGGGGAACCCGGGGCGGCCCGGAAGGAACTCCCCGCGGGGGCCGAGGCGGGCACCCTTCGCCCCCTTGACCTTGGGGACGTCGCTTCCGCAGATGCCGCCGGCGAGGGTGCGCAGCAGCACGGCCCCGTCCGGCAGATCGGCCTCACCGGGAGGGGCGACGTCCACCGTCTCGAACACCCCGGGCGCTCGCATTCGCTGGGCCCACATCTCATGCCGTCCTCTCCGCGTCCTTCGTCGCGGCCTCGTGCTCGCGTTCGAGGTTGTCGCGCACGACCGCGAGGAAACGGTAGACGAGGTGGACGAACTTGCTGTAGGGCGCCATGCCGAAGCTCAGCACCACCGAGGCCAGGTGCACCAGGTAGACGATGCCGAACGCGGGGGTGTGGCGGACGAAGAGCGTGAGCAGCCCGGTGAGCGCCAGGAACTCCAGCCCCACGAGGAAGCCGTAGTCCTTGACCGTCATCTGCGCGAAGCTCGTGACCTTGGACGCCTTGGCCTTCAGGAGCAGGAGGCCGGCGCACCCGACCACGAGCCCGATACCGCCCACGGTCCCGGTGATGACGGGGACGGACAGCGGGTCGTAGGGCGGTTCGAGGGCGAACCCGTGCTGCATGAAGGCGGCCGCGGTCGTCGAGACGGTGCAGAGGCCGAACCCGTACATGACCATCGCGTGCAGGTGCCGGCGCCCGGCCGAGGGCTTCTCGTCCTCGGGGTAGTAGCACTCCTCGCCTCCGCCGCGCAGGTAGCGCATCGTCAGCGCGTACCAGACGGCGTGGCGGATCGCGCGGCCGGTCATGCCGCCGGGCGCGCCGCCGACCTCCCGCCAGTAGGCGCGGCAGGCGGCGGCGATGACGACCGCCGAGTAGCCGAACGGGGCGAAGAGGATCAGGAGCGTCACGTTGGAGGAGATCAGGTCGTACGGGGAGTGCGGCCCGCTGTTCTCGATCAGCAGCCCGGACCAGCCCACCTGCAGGACCGAGATCGCGACGACGACGAGCGAGGCGATGACGGCGCCGGAGAAGACGCCGGTCCAGCCCCGGAACAGCCGGGGGACGCGGCGCGGCCACACGTACCGCCGGTAGTCCTCGGCCCGCACCGCGGTGAGCGCCTTCGGGATGTTGAGCTGGAACTCGTGCGGCTCGCTGTACATGCAGGCGTCGAAGCAGGCCCGGCAGTCGTGGCACAGGTTCGCGATCTGGCTGATGTCGCCGTTCTCGAAGACGCTGCGGCGCTCCAGCGCCGGGAACACCGCGCAGAGCCCCTCGCAGTAGCGGCAGGCGTTGCAGATGTCGAGCTGCCGCCCGGCCTCCGCGAAGACCAGCGGGAGCGAGGTGCGGTTCCCGGGCGCCGGCGCCGCCGGGGGCGCGGGGGCGTCAGAGGACACGGCGCGCCGCCTCGGTCCCCGCCTGGCGGCCCCAGACGCTGCCGATCGTCATGCCGAACCCTGCCAGGTAACCGGTGCTCAAGATATTTCCAGACATCATTTCTCCAGCCGCGTAGACGTTGTCGAAGACGGAGCCGTCCTGCAGTCGCACCCGGGCGTCGGCGGCGACCGCGACGCCCATGTAGGTGAAGGTGATCCCGGGGCGCATCTTGATGGCGTAGTACGGCGGGGTGTCGAGCCGCTGCGCCCAGTGCGTCTTGTCGGGCGTGAGCCCGACGGTGCGGCAGCCGTCGAGCACGGCGGGGTCGAACGATCCGGGGACCACCGCCGCGTTGTAGTCGTCGATGGTGCGGCTGACCGCGCTCTTGTCCAGCCCCATCCGTTCGGCGAGGTCGGGAATGCTGTCCGATTTGTCCACGCCGTACATGGGCGGCAGGAACAGGTGGTTGACCTTGGCGTCCCAGAAGGCCACCGCGTACTGCTCGGGCTGCTCGGCGATGAGCCGCCCCCAGATCGCGTAGCGCTTTGGCCAGACCTCCTCGCCCTCGTCGTAGAACCGGTTGCCGGTCGCGTTGACGACGACGCCGAACGGGACGGTGTCGAGCCGGGTGGCGATCCCGCCGTCGAACTTCGGCGCGCGGGCGTCGAGCGCGATCGCGTGGAAGCCCTTCTCCTGTCCGGCGCTCGCCGCGTGCGCCTCGTACAGCAGAGCCAGGATGTTGCCGTCGTTGTGGGGCGTGCCGCGGATGATGTAGTTGTCGACCGCGTCGCCCCAGTAGCGCCGGAGCCATTCGATGTTCGCCTCGAAGCCGCCGCTGGCGCACACCACCCCGCGGGCCCGGACCCGGTGGAGCGCGCCGCCGTACGCGACGACGACGGCCTTGCAGGTGAGGCCGTCGAACTCGAACTGCTCGACCTTGGCCTCGTAGGCGACCGTGATGCCGGGACGGCCGTCGATCTGGCGGTAGTAGCTGTTCAGCAGCGCCTTCCCGCCGCCGAAGAAGAACCGGTTGGTGCGGGCCAGGTGCAGCGTGCCGGCGAGCGGGCTCTGCCAGCGCGCGCCGTGCTCGTACATCCAGGCGTGCACGGTCTCCGACTCGCGGACGGTGAACCAGGCGAGTTCCTCGTCGTTCGGCCCTTCCCCGACCTGGCAGAGGTCCTTCCACAGCTCGTCGCAGGTGTAGTCGCCGCTGTTGTACTCATCGGCCTTGTGGGCGCATCTGATGTTGCGGGTGTGCCGGGTGTTGCCACCTCGCATGTACTTCGGCGCCCGCTCCAGGATCAGGACCCGCGCGCCGAGATCGTTCGCGGCCATGGCCGCCACCACGGCCGCGTTGCCGCCGCCGACGACCACCAGGTCCCATTCCACGCGGGCCCACGGCGCCGTGGGTTCGCTCTGCCGCATAAAACCTCCACCCGAGTCACCCTGACCACGATGTGCAGTCGGATACGACTGTATACAACAGTCTACACACGTCGGGAGGGTGAATGGCAGCTCAAGATCAGCGAAATGCGGGCTAGGCCGGCCCGCCGGCTCCGCCGCCCGTCACCCGCGGCAGAACCTCCTCACCGAGGATCTGCATCTGCTCCTCCCACTCCGGGAAGGAGAGGCGGAAGTCGAAGACGAGCTCGTCCACCCCGATCTCCCGCAGCTCCAGGCACTGCTCGACGATGTCGTCGGCGGTGCCGTACAGCAGGACCCCGCCGAGGTCGTCGACGGTCTCGAACCGCCCCGATTTCGGCTTCACCCAGAACCGCGCGTTGTTCGCCCAGGCGAGCAGGCCCTCGACGTTCACCTTGGCGAGCGCCTCCTCGCGGGTGCGCCCGATCGACGTCGGCGGGATCATTCCGACGGTGGGCCGGCGCCGGCCGTGCTCGGCGGAGATCGTCTCCAGCGTCTCCACCCGGACGCGCAGCGTGTCGATGCCGATGCGGCCCGGCAGCCATCCGTCCAGCCACTGCGCCGCCATGCGCGCCGACTTCGGCGTGTTGCCGCAGTACCACAGCGGGACACGGCCGGTGGGCGCCGGCTTGATCACGGCGTCGGCGAAGTCGAAGGGCGGCTTGTCCCACGACACGGCCTCGCCCGCCCAGATCCGGCGCATGATCTCGAAGTTGTCGAGGACGAGCTCGGGCCGCGGCACGCCGTCGAGCCCCACCGCGGCGAACTCGTGGTCGAAGTTGCCGCTGCCCATGCCGACGATGACGCGCGGCCCGAAGAACTGCGTCATGGTGGCGACGATCTGGGCTGTCATCAGCGGGTGCCGGAACGGGATCAGCGCACCCGTGCCGAGCGTCAGCCGCTCCGTGGACGCCCCGACCGCCGTCAGCACGGTCAGCGCCTCGTAGAAGTCCACGTTGGGCTTCTCGAACTCGCCGTGCGGTTCGAACAGCAGGTGGTCGCGGACCCACACCGAGTCGAACCCGAGCCGCTCGGCGAGCTGCGAGCCCTTGACGATCTTCTGTGCGTCGGCGTCCGCGCCGAAGTGAGGGAGCAGGAGTCCGGTGCGCATCTATCGCTCTCCGAGGTTGTGCACGGCGTCGAGCCGGCCGGCGTCGGCGGTGATCGTGACGTCGCCGAGCGGCCGCAGGTGTTCGTCGAACCAGCGGGTCATCTCCGGGATGACCACGTCCGCGTACTGCGCGTAGGCCGCGTAGTGGCTGGTGTTGCGTTGCAGGATGAGCTTCTTCGGGCCCGCCGCGGCCTCGTAGATGGCCTCGGCGTGGTCGGTCGGGGTGGTGGCGTCCTCGTCGACGGCGACGACCAGCAGCGGCGTGCGCAGCCCCCGCGCCGCGTCGAGCGGGCGGTAGCGCAGCAGCGGGTCGACCATGGAGAGGGGGACCGCCTCCGGGTTCTTGCCGTCGACGTCCTTCTTGAAGCCCGACGCGCGCCGCTCGGGCGTCTGCACCATCACCTCCTCGCGGGGGTGGACGAGCTTGCTCTTCCCGGTCAGGACGCGCCGCCGGCGGTCCTCCTCCAGGTCCCGCAGGTACTGGACCCACTCCCATTCGGTGCGCATCCGGTGCAGCCAGTCCCTGCCGTCCGCGACCGGGACCTGGCTGACCACGGCTCGGACCCGCTCGTCGGCCGCGGCGAGCAGCACCACGTTGCCGCCGCCCGTGCCGCCGGTCGCGTAGGCGCCGATGGCGCCGTGGACGACGTCGTCGCGCGTCGTCAGGTACGTGACGCCGTTGATGAGGTCTTCCAGCTGGCGGGTCGGGTCGACGATGCCCCGCTCACCCTCGGACTCGCCGAAGCCCCGGTAGTCGATCGACAGGACGGCGAACCCGGCCGCGGTGAAGGCCTCGTGGTAGCGGTCGTACGCCTTGGCGTCCTTCAACCCGTACCAGCCCGGTCCCTGGATGATCGCCCGGTACGGCCCCTCGCCGTCGGGTGTGCGCCAGAGGGCGCGCACCCGGTCGGATCCGCTGAAGTACTCGACGGTCTCGGATCTCATGGCCTCCCAATCGTGATGAGCCGCTGCTCGGTCATTTCCTCGATCGCGTAGCGCGGGCCCTCGATGCCCATGCCGCTGTCCTTGACCCCGCCGTACGGCATCAGGTCCACGCGGCTGCTGGACGTCTCGTTGATGTGCACCGACCCCATCCGGAGGTTCTCCGCGGCGGTCAGCGCGTTGCCCAGGTCGGCGGTGAAGATCCCGGCCGCGAGCCCGTACGGGGTGTCGTTGATCTGGTCGATCGCGGCCGGCAGGTCGTCGAACGGCACCACGCTCACCACCGGGCCGAACACCTCGCGGCACATGACGTCCGACTTCGGGTCGACCTCGCTGAGCACCGTCGGGGCGATCACCTGCCCGGCCCGCTCGCCGCCGGTGACCAGCTGCGCGCCGGCCTCGACCGCCGAGGTGATCCAGCCGTGGACGCGGTCCGCCTCGGACGCGCTGATGACGGGCCCGGTCAGCGTGCCCTCGCCGCGCGGGTCCCCGTAGCCGCGGGAGCCGACCTCGTCCCGCAGGGCGGCGACGAACTCCTCCAGCACCCCGCACTGCACGTAGAGCCGCTGCACCGACGTGCAGACCTGGCCGGCCTTGCGGAACGCGGCGCCCGTGCACGCGGCGACGGCCCGCTCCAGCGAGGCGTCGTCGCAGATGATGGTGCTGGACAGGCTGCCCAGCTCCAGCTGGGTCTTGCGCAGCCCGACCGTCCGGATGATGTGCTCGCCCACCCCGGTGCTGCCGGTGAAGGCGTAGAACGCCGGGACGGGGCTCTCCAGGAGCCACTGCCCCACCGTCGAGCCGCCCCCGTACACCAGGGAGATCAGCCCCTCCGGCAGTCCGGCCTCCAGCAGGGTCTCCACCAGCAGGCCGGCGCTGAGCGGCGTCAGCGAGGACGGCTTCAGGATCACCGCGTTGCCGGCCGCGAGCGCCGGGCCGACCTTGTGGACGACGGTGTTGAGCGGCGAGTTGAACGGGGTGATCGCGCAGACGACCCCGAGCGGGTGGCGGACCGTGAACGCGGTCCGGCCGGTCACGCCGGGGGCGCCGTGCAGCGGGACGACCTCGCCGTGGATGCGCTTGGCCTCCTCCGCGGAGATCGTCATCGTCTGCACGGCGCGCTCCACCTCGCGGCGCGCGTCCGACAGCGTGAACCCCGTGTCGTCGACCACCGTCTCCACGAACCGGTCGGCGCGGTCGGCGATGAGCCCGGCGGCCCGGGACAGCACCAGGTACCGGTCGTAGTGCGGGAGCGTCGTCTCGCGCTGGGCGCGGGCGACGGCGTCGAGCGCCTCGTCGACCTGTGCGCGGTCCGCCTCGTGGACATCGGCCAGTTTCCGGCCGTCGAACTTGTCGGTGAGGTCGGTGGTGTGCCCGCCGTCCTGCCACGCGCCGCCGATGAACAGCCGTGCCTGCCTCATCGCGCACCCGCCGTCTCGTGCGGCCCGAACGCGTCCCGCACGTCGGCGGCCGAACGGGCGGCCCACAGCGCGTCGCCGAGCGAGCGCGCGGCCTCCTCGCCGATCACCGGGACGGCGAGGTCGTCGAACTTGTCCCTGAGCTCGGCGTCGGTCAGCGGGTCGTCCGGATCGCCCTTGCGGGTGTCGCGCGCCCGGGTCACCGAGGTGCCGTCCGCCAGGTGGACGGTCACCCGGGCGCGCCGCTTGCCGGGGAAGTCCTTCTCGAACTCGTCCGAGGCGCGCACCGTGACCCGCGACATGAGAGCGCGCAACTCCGGATCGGCGAGGCTCTCGGGAGTGAAGGCGGCCAGCCGCACCGTGCCGAGCCGGAGCGCGGCGGCGAGGCAGTAGACGATGCTGAACTTGGCTTCGAAGGCCGACTGCGGGTCGGTGTAGCCGGCCACCTTCGTCGCGGTCGTGTAGGTCTCGACGTCGACCGAGCTGATCGCCTGGACGTCCAGCCCGCCGGCCCGCAGCTCCAGCCCCGCGTCGACGACGGCGAACGTGTGCCCGCAGCACGAGTGGTTCTTGACGGTCGCCTGCGTCACCGCCCACGGCCTGCCGAGCCTGCCGACCGCCGACTCCCAGTCGGGGGCGTCGGACATCGCCGCACCCAGACCGACCGGCCCCTCCAGGATGTCGAGCGCACCGGTGAAGCCCTCCGCCGCCGCGAACGCCGCGACCAGCCCGGCCTCGGCGGCGTGCCCCGCGTGCAGCGGCTTGCTCATCGCGTCGGACCGGAACGCCTGCTGGAGCCCGGCCGCGTTCGTGGCGGCGGTCGCGACCGCGTGCGCGAACCGCTCGGTGTCGAGCTCCAGCAGCTCGGCCACGGCCGCCGCCGCGCCGAGCGTGCCGACGGTGCCCGTCGTGTGCCAGTAGGCGTAGTGGGCGGGCTGCATCGCCGCGGCGATGCGGTCGCCGATCTCGTAGCCCACCGCGATCGCCCGCAGCAGCCGCTCGCCGGACGCGCCGATCCGCTGCGCCGCGGCGAGCGCGGCCGCGACCGTCGGCGAGCCGGGGTGATAGATCCCGTCGCGGAAGATGTCGTCCAGCTCCGCCGTATGCGAGGCCGTTCCGTTGATGAGGGCCGCGGCGCGCGGGTCCGCCGGCCGGCCGTCCGGGATCAGCCGGGCGGACCCCGGCGAGTCGCCGAGCGCCCGCCGCAGGATCTCGGCCGGCGGCATGCCCGAGCCGGCGAGGGTGGCCGAGTACCAGTCCACGAGGGCCCGGGTGGCGGCGTCGTACACCTCATCGGGCAGCGGCCCGCCGCGGCTCGCCACCGCGAACGCCGCGAAGTCCTTGACGATCATTTCTCTCCCCTGCTCCCGTGCGCCTAGAACTGGGACTCGTACTGGCCCGGGTCGACGCGGGCCTCGATCACCAGCGGGCGGGTGAGCGACCCCATGCCGCCAAGCGCCTTCTCCAGCTCGGCCGCGCTGCTCACCCGGACGCCGTCGCAGTGCATCGCCCCGGCGAGCGCCACGAGGTCCATGTCCTCGATCCGGGTGGCGGTGCTCGGGTAGCCGCGCGCCATCTGCTTGAGCTCGATCCGGTTGAGGCTGCCGTCCGCGAAGACCACGAACACCATCCCGAGCCCCATCGCCGACGCCAGCCGGAGCTCGGTCGCGGTCATCGCGAACCCGCCGTCGCCGACCAGCGCCACCACCGGCCGGTCCGGACGCGCGATCTTGGCGCCGATCGCGCCGGGCACGCCGAAGCCCATCGAGGACAGGCCGTTGGTCATCAGCACCCCGCGCGGCTCCAGGGTCGGCCAGCCCTGCCCGACCAGCAGCTTGTGCGAGCCGACGTCGCAGGTCGCGATGGTGCCGGGGGGCGCCGCCGCACTGACCGCGTCGATGACGTCGGTGGGGTTGAGCGCGCCCGCGACCCGGCCCTCGTAGTAGGCGTCGCGAAGCCGGTCGCGGTGCGCCCGCACGTCGGCCTCGGCCCAGCGCGGCTCGCCCGGCCGGCCCTCGCCGAGCCAGTCCAGGATGGGGCCGATGGCGCCGACGCACTCGACCTCGCTGGCGTAGATCTGGTCGGTGTTGCGGAGCGCGTCGATGTGCAGTACCGGCGTCGACACCGACCACGGTTTGATCAGCTCGACCGCGTCGAACCCCGCCGCGACGATCAGGTCCGCCGACCCGAGCAGGTCCCACAGGATCTTGTTGCAGGCCATGTCGAGGACGCCCGCGAACAGCGGGTGGTCCTCCGGGAAGACGCCCTTGGCCATCGGCGCCACCACGACCGGTACGGACAGGGCCTCCGCGAACCGGACGAGCGCCTCGGTCGCGCCGGCCCGCACGGCGCCGATCCCGGCCAGCACGACCGGCCGCCGCGCGCGGCCCAGCAGGTCGAGCGGGTCCGGCCCGCCCGGCACCCGGGCGACGTCGATGGTCGTCACGGCCTGCGCCGGCGGGGGCGGGGTGAACACCGCGTCGCGGGCCGGCTCGGCGCTGGTGTCCCCGGCGACGGTCAGGTGCACCGCACCCGGCCGCTCGGCGGTGGCGAGGCTCAGCGCCTTGCGCATGGTCGTCGCCGCGGCGCCCGCCTCCACGCGTCCCGCCCACTTGGTGACGGGCGAGAACAGCAGCTTGTGGTCGACCACCTGATGGGTGAAGAACTGCTCGCGCGAGGTCTCGATCTGGCCGGAGATCGCGATCATCGGCACCCGGTCGGCGGTGGCCGCCGCCACCCCGTTGACCAGCGCGGTCGACCCGGGGCCGAGCGTCGACAGGCAGGCGGCCGGGAGTCCGGTGGCCATGGCCCAGCCCTCCGCCATGAAGGCCGCGGTGCCTTCGCGGCGGCCGAGGACGACGTCGAGGCCGCGGACGCGGGAACGCTCCATCAGCTCGATGATCGGATCCCCGGGGTAGGCGAAGATCGTCCGCACCCCGGAACTCGCGAGCGACTCGGCCATCACATCGACGGTCGACGGTACGTCAGGCATGGGTCCCCAATCCGTGAACACCTGGTGACTGCGTGGGCGGGCCGGGCGCGCGGGCCCGGCCGGGGTCCGGCCGGGGCCCCCAGGCGAGCCCCGGCCGGGCGGCGGCCTCAGTGGCCGGGGCGGAGCAGCCGTCCCGACCCCTTCTCGGCGGTGACGTTGCCGTCCTCCATGATCACGCGGCCGCGCAGGATGGTCATCCGGGGACGCCCCTTGCTCTCCAGGTCCTCACTGGACATCCAGCCGCACCTGTAGTGGGAGTGCTCGGCGTGCAGCGTCTCCTCGTGGTCCATGTCGAGGACGACCAGGTCGGCGTCGGCGCCGGGCGTGATGGCGCCCTTGCGGCCGGCGAAGCCGGCGACCTCGGCGGGCTTGGACGAGCACAGCTCCACGACGCGCTCCAGCGAGAGCCGGCCCTTGTTCACCTCGGTGAGCATCAGGCGGAGGTACTGCTCGATCATCGGACTGCCGCCGGGGGCGGTGTACATGTCCTTCCAGCCGACCTCCTTCTCCTCCTTGGTGTGCGGCCCGTGGTCGCTGCCGACGACGTCGATCGTGCCGTCCTGGACGGCGCGCCACATGTGCGGGTTGTCGTCCTCGGGGACCCAGAAGCCGAGGGTGAAGGGCCCGTGCCGCTCGATCTTCGCCCAGTCGTTCGTCACGAACAGCGCGAAGGGGTTGGCCTCGGCCGTCACCGGCCGGCCCTCGGCCTTGGCCCGCGCGACCATCTCGATGCCGGCCCGGGTGGACAGGTGCAGGACGTGCAGCTTCGTGCCGACCGAGCGCTGGAACTCCAGGATGGTGGCGATCGCGGTGTTGAGGACGACGCCGTCCCCGCCGCGCAGCGCGCGGGCGTAGGAGCGGAAGTCCATGCCCCACTGCTCCTGCGAACGCTGCACGAACAGCTCGTACAGGTCGTGGTTGTGGGGGTGGACGTACAGGGGCAGGCCGGTCTCGGCGACCTCCTCGAACACGCGGTACAGCACCGCGTCGTTGGTCAGCGAGGTACCCGGAGGGTGCGGGTAGTCGCGGCCGATGTCCTTCATCATCCAGACCTTGAAGGCCGTGGCGCCCGCGTCGGCCAGTTCCTTGATGTTCTCCGGGACGACACCGGAGGCGTTGTGGCCGAAGTCGACGACCGCCTTGGACTGCGCGTTCTCCAGGTGCGCCTTCAGGCGGTCCGCCGTGGTGGTCGGCGGGTCGACGTTGGGCATGTCGAAGACGGTGGTGACACCGCCCGCCGCCGCCGCGATCGTCCCGTGGTAGTAGTCCTCCTTGTGCGTGTACCCGGGGTCGCGGAAGTGGCAGTGAGTGTCGACCAGGCCGGGGATGACCGGGTCCGACCCGGCGTCGATGGTCTTCTTGGCGGGCAGTTCCTCGGTTCTGGCGAGGACACCGACGATCTTTTCATCACGTACAGCGATCTGACCGGAAATGATGCCCGACGGCGTTACGATCGCCGATGACTTTACGACGAGATCGTACTCGGGAAAGGCCACTTCACAACCCCTTGAAATGAGACGTGGGACGGTTACCCGGGACGCGATCGATATCACCCACCCAGGTTGGAACTGATGGGCCGCACGAGCGGCGGTCCGGCTAGGCTCCGGACGAATCGGAACTCAAGTGCCCGAAGAACTCTTTGAGCACCTTGTCGCCTTTGCGTTTGATGGCACTGGACCCGAGAGTCGCCACATTGCCGGTGATCCCGTATTTCCCGGAGACTCGCACCGACGTCGATGACGGCGCCGGATCGAGCAGCACCTCGGCATCGATCGTGATCCGCGAGCCGACCTGTCGGTCCTGTCCTTCGGCATGGGCGACGATCCTCTTTCCCTCGTCGACCTCGGTCATGTGGATGTCCAGATCCGCGCGCAATCTGAACATACCGACCTTGTCCTGGATAACTGCCGAATAGTGACTGAGCGGCTCGATCTCCCGCGCGTCGTGGACCACGTCGATCCAGCCCACCAACCGCGGCACGTCGGTTATCAGTTCCCATACCGCTGCGGGAGTGCCAGTCACCGAAACAGCCCGGTCGAATTCGAACTCAGCCATCCAACCCCCTTGTATACGGCAGCATACATAGTCGCTGACCAGCTGCGCAAGAGCTGCCTGGCATCGGCCGGGCTCTACTTGTTCGCCGGCAGGAACCGCTGGTCGACGATCGAGTCGATCGGGGGAGCCTTCTTGATGGTGGGGTTCAGCACTGGGACCGCTGCGGCGAGGCCCTTCAGGTTCTCCTCGGGTATGACGCCGTCCGACACCAGGGTCGGGAGGTCCAGAGCGGACAGCCGCTTGGCGATCGACTCGTCGAACCCCCAGGCCTTCAGCTGACCCTCGAACTCGGACTTGTCCGCCTGCAGGCGGCGTACCGCCGCGAAGTAGCCGTTCAGATAGGCGCGCAAAGCGTTCGGGTTCTCCTCGATCAGCTTCTGGGTGGCGTAGATTCCCTCGAAGACCGTCGGACCTATGATGTCCTTCAGACTGCCGAGATCACGTCCGACGCCCTTGGCTTCGAGCTGCCATGCCGTCTGAGCACCGAACACGAACGCGTCGATAGATCGGGACGAGAGCGCCGCACTCAGCGAATCAAGGCTGCCCAGAGCGACGATCTTGATGTCGTCGTTGACCTTCCAGCCCTGAGACTGCGCCAGTTTGACGGTCGCGTAGTAGCCGGCCGACCCGATGCTTGTGACGCCGAAGGTCTTCCCTTTCAGATCGGCGAACTTCGACGCCGTGGATGAATGCTGAACGATCACATTCTGATAGTACGGAAGTTGCACGCCGGCGACGATTCTCGCCTTCAGGCCCTTGGCGATCGCACTCGCCTCCCCCGGAGCCCCGGTCAGGCCGATGTCCGCGCTACCTGCGGCGAGCAGCTGGTTCACCTTCCCCGCACCGCCGGACACGATGTTCTTGACGGTCAGACCCCGGCTCTTCCACTCGCCGAATTTTTCCGCGGTGACCGTTCCCGCCATGAACAGATCCGATGTTGGAGAGTCGCCGAGAGCGACCGTCACCGACATCTTGCCGCCGTTGGCACCGGACGACGAGTCACCGCCCGATGAACCGCACCCGGTCAATAGCAGGAGACAGCTCAAGCCGATCGCGGACGCGGATGACTTTACTGCTCTGAGCATACGAAAACCTTTCTGCTCGGGGTGGCGAGGAAAGAATCGGGTTCTTGAGGTTTGTCATGACTACTTTTCGCGGGCACCGCGGTTGACTAGCCAGTTGAACACCAGCGTGATGATCAATGTGAAGACGATGTAGGCATAGAGGACCTGGGTGTCGAACGTCTGCCCACTGGCGGTGATGGCGGCGCCCACCCCTTCGGTCGCGCCCAGCATCTCGCCGAGAATCACGCCGATGAGACTCAGTGCTGCTCCGATGCGGGCGGCGGCAAGCAGCCCGTGTCGGGCAGCCGGGAGCTCGACGTGCCAGAACGTCCGCAGCGTCGATCCGCCGAAAAAACGGGCGACCGATTTCAGATGCGGATCGACGGACGTCAGCGCTCGGATGCACGCCAACGTCATGGGGAAGAACGCGAGTACCGCCGCGAAGGCGATCTTCGACCGCATCCCGATCCCCATCGAGATCAGGAACACCGGATAGACGGTCACGAGTGGGATCAGCTGAGCCCACGAGGTGAGCGTGCCGACCAGCTTTGCGATACGAGCGCGCCGACTGGCCAGTCCCCCGGCGAGCAGCGCCGCCGCACTCGAGATCAGGAACGCCGTCGCCGTTTCGATCGAGGTGACCCTGAGCTGTGTCCACGTCGACGACTCACCGACGAGATGCCACACTTCGCGCACGATCGAGTCGAAGGTCGGCAGCACCAGAGGTGATACCAGCTCCAGTTGGTCGGCGACGACCCAGAGCACGACCAGCGCGACGACGAGCCCTATGCGAGCCGCCCAGATCGACGACCTCCTGAGCAGCGTGGCTCGCCGCCTGACCCGCGCAATCCCGGCGCCCGGCGTGGCCGTCATCGGGATGACCTCGGGTGCAGCAGTTGGAACAGGGTGTTCCGCAGTTCGGCGAACCGCGGCGTCAGCATGAATGCGGGGTCGCGGGGCCGCGGCTCGTCCACATCGATGGTCGACAGGATCGTCCCCGGCGACGAACTCATCACGATGACCCGGTCCGCCAGATAGATAGCCTCGCTCAGGCTGTGGGTCACCATGACGACCGTGCGCTCGGCCCCCTCGAGAATCCTCGTGATGTCCTCGCCCATGGCCAGCCGGCTCTGCTCGTCGAGCGCCGCGAACGGCTCGTCCATGAGCATCACCGGCGCCTCGACCGCGAGCGCTCGCGCAACGGCGACACGCTGCCGCATGCCGCCGGACAGCTCTTCCGGAAGGCGGTCGGCGTACTCCCCCATGCCCACGCGTTCCAATGCGGCGAGCGCCTTGCGGCGACGCTGGTCCCGCGGCACACCGCGGAACTTGAGAACGAGTTCGATGTTCTCCACCAGCGTGCGCCAAGCGAACAGGCTCGGATCCTGGAAGACGAAGCTCACGAGGTCCGGCTGCGGGCGACCGTTGAGCCGCCTGCCCTCCACCTGGACCGCACCGTGGGTCGGCTCGATCATCCCGCCGATGACGTGCAGCAGCGTCGACTTGCCGCATCCGCTCGGACCGATGACGGTGACGAGTTCCCCCGGCCTCATCGTGAGGTCGGCGGGGCCCATGGCCTTGACCGTGGCCCCGCTCGAGTCGACGTATTCTTTTGTGACCTGTTCGACGCTTATCGCAGGGACGGGTTGCGACATGGGCTTCTCCTCCATGCGGGTGCTCATCGCTTCTCCGCTCCGTGCGAGAGCCACTTGTTCATGGCAAGGTTCCAGACCGTTCCCGCCACGATCGCGGTGAGCGTGAGCAGCAATGTCAGCGCGAAAACGTTCTCTGTCTGAGTCAAAGAGCTGTAGTGCAATATCAGAGCGCCCACTCCACCCTGCGAGACGAAGAGCTCCGCGATCAGAATTCCGGTGAACGCGTGCGTGAGCCCCAGCCACAGGCCTGTCGCGATTGCGGGAAGTGCACCCGGAATGGCGACCGAGAGAACGGTGTCCAGTCGGCTCGCGCCGAACGAACGCGCCGCCGTGAACAACTTCCTGTCGACACCCTGCACGCCCCCCATGACGGCGGTCGCGATATAGAAGATCGCGGAAATCACACCATAAACGATCTTGGATTCCTCACCGACGCCGATGAGGACGAGGAGCAGCGGCAGGAACAGCGACTTGGGCGTACTCATGACGAGAGCGACCACCGGAGCGAAGGCATCACGCAGCCATCGAGACCAGCCGAGCGCGAAACCGATCGCTATTCCGATGACCGCCGAAATAAGGAACGAGACGACTAGTTCGATCGCCGTCGACTCCAGCGCCGACCACACCTCCGAGCTCCGCAGAAGTTTCAGCGCGGCCACTAACACGGTCGATGCTCGTGGCAGGAACACCGTGTTGACGAGACCCATCCTCGCGATGATTTCCCACAGGCAGAAAAGGGCCAGTACCGCTATGGTCAGGTCGGCCTTGGCGGGCCATCTGAGCCTGCCGCTCGACGGAGGGTCGCCCAGAACCTGCCTGCGCGACTCGCGCACGGTGTCGGTCGATGCGCTCACTGTCCGCTCACCCGCTTCGACTCGAAAACGACCCTGCCGCCGACGACCGTGAGGACCGGCCGCACCTCGCTGCCGCTTTCGAGCGCCTCGAGCGGATCACCCGCGAAGCCCGCGAAGTCGGCGTACCTACCCACGGTCAGCGGTCCACGCTTGGCGAAATCTCGAGAGAGCCTGGCAGAGCTCACCGAATGCACCTCGAACGCCTGTCGTGCGCTGATCGCTTCATCGGCGTTGACCACCCGTCCGCCGACGACCTGTCTGGTGACAGCCGCACGCATCGTGAGCATGGGATCGAACGGTTGCGCGCCGGTTCCCGGCGTGACGTTCCAGTCGCTGCCGAGCGCGACGGTGACACCGAGATCGAGCCACGACTTCAACGGAACGCTCCGCCGCACGCGCTCCGCGCCCCAGACGCGGGTCATGCTTCCCTCCGCCTGCATGAAGTGGTGGGCGTACTGAGTGCTGATCCAGACGCCGAGATCGCGCACCCGCCTGCGCTGCCGGTCGGTCGCCATCCAGGCGTGTTCGAGGACCAGGGAGCCAGCCGGCATCGGATGCGCTCGGACACACCGTTCGTGGGCATCCAGCGCAACGTCGATGGCCGCGTCGCCGATCGCATGGCAGGCCACCCTCAGGCCCCGGCCATAACACAGCCGCAGCAACCGCTCCAGGTCATCGACGTTCGTGAAGAGGTGACCGGTAATCTCGGCTTCGTCGCCATCGCCATAGACGGCCGAGGCGGACCCGGCTCCGTCGATAAAGAGCTTCACGCCTTCGATGCGAAGAAGGTCGTCCCCGAATCCGCTGGAAAGCTGCCAGGACCGTACATAGTCGTGTTGCTCGGCCTGACTCCAGGCGGGGTCGACGCGGATGAGGGCGCTCGTCCGCACGCTCAGTCCGGCGGTGCCCCGGAGCCGCTGGTAGGTCAGCAACTCGTCGACGCGCAACCCGGCGTTCCGCACGACGCCGATCCCCGCCTCGTTGTACCGCCGATGAATCTCGCCGAGGCCCCTTACGAGATCGACTTCCGACGGTTCGTCGATGAAGGGAAGGACACTTTCGAACGCGGGATATTCGATCAGGTGGCCGGTCGGGTTCCCCGTCGCGTCTCGGACGATCGTCCCGTTCGCCGGATCCGGCGTGTCCCGGTCAATTCCGACCAGCCGCAGCGCGACGCTGTTGAGCACCATGCTGTGTGCGCCGGGCCGGAGGCAGACCGCTCGATCAGTGACCGCGGCATCGAGGTCGGCAGCATCGGGCAATCGGCCGTCGATCAGCTGGTCCGGAGTCCACTGGCGGGTCGAGACCAGCCATCGACCGGCCGGGACGTCCTCGGCAGCGGCTCGCAGCCGCTCCTGGATCTCCCTGATGGACGTGCACTGTTCGAGCGGTATCGCATACAGGTCGCGCACGGCCGTCATGACGTGATTATGCGAATCCGCTAGAACCGGTGCAATTACGAGATCCGGCCCGTCGATGACTCTGGTATCCGGTCCTACGAAACCCTTTATGTCAGCCCATTTATGCCCGATTCCACAAATCTTTCCGTCCTTCACCGCCAATCCGATGGCTGCCATCGGATTGGCGGCAAACGTATGGACCGCAGAACCGATCAGAACCAGATCCGCACTGTAGCCATTCAGCTCCGAGATTTCCGTCTCCTCACCGATTCCGGTGCCTTTACGACTCGGAGCCGTCCTGCTGAAGCGGCTCCTGCACACCCCGGATACGGCATCGGAATCCAACATAATCCATCTGTGTACAGCAGTACACGAACGAGTACAATAACCGTCAATACTCTGACTCAGGCCGGCGAACGAAACGGAGACCAGATCCGCGACCGGGCGTGGGCGGACCAGAGCGAAATCGGCGCCATTTCGCCCGGCGGAAGTGAAGAAGGTGGTCCGGACTCTCCGCCGGCAGAGAACCCGGTGCCCGGCTCAAGGCCGGTACGCCACCATCCGGCCGGACCACCGAGGCGGAGTCTTCGGGCTTGTGGACGCTCCCTATTCGGCGGACACGATCGAGCAGCCCCCCTCGGGGAATTCCACGGTCACCCGCGCCTGCGGCGCCATGTCTACCGAGGGATGACAGCTTGCGACCACCTGGACCTCATCGGCCAGCTCGATCTGGTAGTCGACGGACTCACCGAGGTAGGTCGCGCTGATCACCGTGCCCGAGGCGTGGTTGACCCGGTCGGCGTCGTCGTCTCCGCCGTGCAGGACGAGGCGCTCCGGCCGGACGACGACCTCCGCCTTGGAGTCGGCGGTCAGCTCGCCCGTCGCCTGGGCCCGGATGCGGCCGACGGCCGTGTCCACCAGGCAGGAGCCGTCGCCCTTGGCCTCGACCACGGTCGCCGGCAGGAAGTTGGACTTGCCCACGAAGTCGGCGACGAACTTCGTCCTGGGCGTCTCGTAGATCTCTCTGGGCGTGCCCAGCTGCTCGACCCGGCCATCGCGCAGCACCGCCACCGTGGTGGACAGGGCGAGCGCCTCGGTCTGGTCGTGCGTCACATAGAGGATGGTCAGCCCCATCTCGCGCTGCAGCCGGATCAGCTCGGCGCGCATGCTCACCCGCAGCTTCGCATCGAGATTGGACAGCGGCTCGTCGAGCAGCAGCACCGGCGGTTCCTGGACGAGCGCGCGGGCCAGCGCCAGGCGCTGCTGCTGGCCGCCGGACAGGTCCGTCGCCATCCTGGACGCCAGATGCTCCAGCTCGCAGACGGCGAGCGTGCGCATCACGATCTCCTTGATCTGGGCGCGGGACCGGCGCGGCGTCTGCGAGGCCAGCGGGTACGCGGCGTTCTGGAACACGTTCATGTGCGGCCAGATGGCGTACGACTGGAACACCATGCCGAGACCTCGGCGGTTGGCGCCGAGATTGATCTTCTCTTTGGACGAGAACAGGGTCTTGCCATTGACGACGATCGAGCCGGAGTCGGGCTCCTCCAGACCGCTGACGCTGCGCAGGAGCGTCGTCTTCCCGCAGCCCGACGGGCCGAGCAGGGTGAAGAAGTCGCCCTCCGCGACATGCAGGCTCACGTTGTCGACAGCCCGGACACGGCCCCATTGCTGCGCCCTCGTCGGCTCGTACGTCTTGACCAGCGACTCGATGTCCAGCATGTGCAACTCTCGTTTCGCGCCGTGGCGTGTGGGGTTCGTTGGGGTCGCGCGGGTGCGGCGCCCGCGGTCGCGTGCGCCGCACCCGCGGTCAGGAGCGCGCCTTCTTCCCGGTCGCCGCGATCATGTCGCTGAACAGCTTCTGGTACCGGGTGATGTCGGCGATCAGGCCTTCGTAGTCGATGAAGAACTGCTCGGCGCCCTCGGTGGCGTTGACACCGATCTTGGAGCCCTTCAGGGTGGCGGTGCGCTGGGACTTGACCCACTGGGTCTTCTGATTGTCCACCATGATGTACTCGGCCAGCAGCAGCGCGGCCGCGGGATGCGCGGCGCCTTTGGCGATGCCGGTGCCGCCGAACTCGGAGATGATCGGCCCGACGTCCGGGCTCCAGGTGAGCTTGCCGCCCCCCTTGATCGTCTTCAGCACCCGGTAGTGATAGTTGTCCGGGGAGATCTTGAACTGCCCGGCGGCGATCAGTTCCGTCATCGAGGTGTGCCCGTCGAACGGGGTCGACTTCTTGATCGCGTCGCCGACGAGCTTCAGCGCCTCGTCCTCGGACATCCCCTCCTCCTTGCGGAGGTAGGCGACCATTCCGTACAGCCAGTCGGCGTCGGTCTGCTCGATCGCCATCCCGTCGGTGAAGTTGGTCAGCAGGTCCCGATAGTCTTTCGGCCCTTGCGAATACGCGTCCTTGTTCCACGCCACGGCGAAGGGGTACACCTGGTCACCGAACCACTCCGGGAACACCGCCTCCGGGATGAGCTGGTCGGTGATCGGCGACTTCAGCTTCGCGTAGTGGCCCTCCTTGGCGATGATCCCCGGATCGCTGCCGGTCGCCGAGATCAGGTCGGCGCGGATCCCGCCGCCGGAGGCCTCCTGTTCCGTCCGCTGCCGCACGGTCGCGGAGCCGGCCCGGTAGACCTTCACCGTGATGCCGGTCTTGGACTTGAAGTCCTTGACGAGTTGGGCGACGTCATCGGCGTTGAACGCGGTGTACCAGGTGACCGACCCGCCTTCCTTCTTGGCGAGGTCGATGAGCTTGTCACGGCGGCTCTGGAGGTCGGTGACGCCGTCCAGCTGGGAGTAGACCTCCTCCAGCTTGTCGTCGCTCGCGGAGCCGCCCTGGCCGCCCGCTCCGGTTACCGTCGGCGAGCCGCCGCAGGCCGCGAGCACCAGGCCGGCGGCCACCAGAATCGCACTGAGACCGCGGCACCGTACCCGGTCAATTCCGAGGATGGAACGTGACATCGGCCGCTCCTTTCAATGAATACGCCGGAATTTTATTGCATACAATGGTGTACGTCAAGGGTGGATTCGGGTCGCCGCCGTTATCGGAGCGCGTCGAAATAGCCGATGATCTGCTCCACCGGAGTCACGTTGGCGTACTTCATGTCCAGATCGAAAAGCGCCATCGCGTGCGATGCCTCGCCGCGGTCGAACGTCGCCTCCGTCGCGACCGCGACCCGGTAGTCATAGGAGAACGCATCGGTCACGGTGGCCCGCACGCAGCCGCTCGTCGTCGTCCCGCACACGACCAGGGTGTCGACCCGCAGCGACACGAGGTGGCTGATGAGCGTCGTGCCGAAGAACGCGCTCGGCTTGCGCTTCTCGATCACCAGGTCGCGCTCCTGCGGGGCGATCTCGGCGACGAACTCGTCCACCCGGGGCGTGTCGGCGGCCTGCCGGGCGTTCTTGTCGGCCCAGCGTCCCCGGTCGAAGCCGTCCGCGCGCCGGGGCGCACCCCGGGTGTAGACGACGGGGACGTCCCGCCGGTGGGCGGTCTCGATCAGGCGGCCGACATGCGGCAGCGCCTCCCAGGCCCGCTCGCCGCAGGAGCTGCGCCAGCGTTTGACCGACTCCAGGATCGGCTCGGGACGGTCGCCGCAGAACCCGTAGGTGACGTCGATGACGAGCAGGGCCGGCCGCTCGCCCAGCTCGGCCCGCCGCCCGTAGCCGCCCGCCGCGAAGACCGCCCTGTCCTGGTCGGTGAGGAACGCGTCCCAGGGAGCCGTGTTCATATCCCGTACTTCTCCAGGTCGTAGCGGCGCGGCAGCAGCGACCTGCAGATCTCCCGGTTCAGCCCGGCCTGCGGCAGCCCGATGCCCTTCTTGTCCGCCATCGCGCCCACGATCACCATGTCGTCCTCGGCCCAGGCCATGGTCTGCTTGCCCCACAGGGTCAGCGCGCCGTTGGTCGCGCTGGAGATCAGCAGCGCCTGCCGCAGGACCTCGATGTCGATGCCGTAGCGGTCCGCGAGCGCGAACGCCTCGTGGTCGGCGATCAGGCACGCCCACAGCACGAGGTTGTTCGCCGCCTTGCACACCTGCGACGTCCCCACCGCGCCCGAGTGGACGATGTCGCTGGAGTAGGCGCTGACCACGCCCTTCAGCCGCTCGAACACCTCGGCCGGCCCGCCGATGAACGACAGCAGCGTCCCCTCGTCGGCGTACCAGCTGCCCCGGCAGACGGCCGCGTCCACGACGCTCACGTCGCTCCTGGCACCGAGCTCGGCCAGCTCCTCGACCGTGTCCGGCAGCACCGTGCTGATGATCGCGATCACCGAGCCCGGCGCCGCGGAGTCGAGCAGGCCGCCCGGCCGCGTCGTCACCTCGACCACCTCGCGGTCGTAGCCCACGCACAGGAGGATGAACTCCGACTCCCGCGCCAGGTCGGCGACGTCCTCGCACCAGAGGGCGCCGGCCTTCTCGACATCGGCGCGGCGCTCCGCGTTCACGTCGAAGGCCCGGACCTCGTGGCCGTGCCGGACCAGATGGCCCATGATCGGCGTGCCCATACGGCCGACGCCGATGACCCCCACAGAACTCATCGAACCCCTCCTCCTCCTGCTGCTGCTGCTGCTCCGCGCCTCACTGGTACTGGCAGACGACGTCCACCAGCGCCGGCCGGCGCTCCTTCATCACTACGTCGACGGCGCGGCGCACCGCCGCACCGAGGTCCGCCGGGTCCGTGACCGGGCCCTCCCCGTGCCAGCCGAACGACCGCGCCAGGTTCGCGAAGTCCGGGGCCGGCTTGTCGATCTCCATGCCGAGGTAGGCGTTCTCGACCGGCGTGCCGCGCACGTTCGCCATCCGCTCCTGGTGCAGCCAGTCGTTGTAGTAGGCGCGGTTGTTGAACATGACCACCAGCATCGGGATCTGGTGGTAGGCCGCCGTCCACAGCGCCTGCGGATCGAAGAGGAGGTCGCCGTCCGGCTGCAGATCGACCACCAGCCGCCCCGCGTCCCGGTGGGCGAGCGCGGTGCCGATGGAGATGGCGATCTGCGTCCCGGTGCCCAGCGTCTTGCCGACGTGCCGGTACGGCCGGTCGAAGTCCCAGATGCGGTACGCCCACTCGCTGGCGGTGCCGGGCGCGAGCACCCAGTCGTGGTCCTTGACCGCGTCCCACACCTCGGCGGCGAGGCGGGCCGTGGAGATCGGGGTGGCGTCCCAGACCCGCTCGGCGTCCCGCTGCCATCCCGCCCACGTCTCCTCGTGCATCTTGCCGATCCGGGCGGCCTGGGCCTCCCGCTCGGCGCGGCGCGCGGGGTTCTCCTCCGCCGCGATCTCCCGGCTCAGCTCCAGGAGCCTCGGGAGGGCGACGGTCGTGTCCGCCGTGACCTGGAGGTCGACCTCTTCGAGCGAGGCGAAGTCGTGCGTCCACGACGAGATCGCCAGGTCGTTGTATCCGAGGTCGGCGATCTTGACGTCGGGCGCCAGCCGGGACGTGATCTTCCGGGTGGTGTAGTCGGTCGTCTTCGTCGGCCGCTCCATGTCCTTCACGTCGAGGAACAGGACCAGGTCGGCCTCGCCGAGCGCGGCGGTGCCCTCGGCGTTCAGCGGGTGCCGGTTCGGGAAGTTGAGCCGGTGGTGGGAGTCCACGACTCCCGCGCCGGCCAGCTCCGCCAGCTCGACGAGCAGCCCGAACGCCTCGGGGCTGCGCCCCGCGTAGCCGGGGATGATGACCGGCCGCCGGGCGTCCATCAGCATCCGCGCGAGCGCGGCCAGCGCCTTCTCGTCCGCGCCGATCGACGACGGCACCGCGAACCGCTCGAAGTTCGGGTACTCGACGGGCTCCGTCAGCCGCTGCTCCTGCAGGGCGCCGTCCATCGCGATGTAGACCGGGCCCTGCGGCTCGATCATCGCGACGCGGTGCCCGCGCGCCACCGTCGGCGCGATCGACTTGATCGACGCCGGCTGGTCGTCCCACTTGGTGTAGTCGCGGACCGCGTTGCCCTGGACGTTCGCGCTGTGGATCCAGTCGATGTTCGCCCGCCGCTTGTCCAGCGCCATCGGGCCCGCACCGCCGAGGATCATCATCGGCACCCGGTCGATGTAGGCGTAGTAGATGGCCATCGCCCCGTGCAGCAGCCCCACGACGTTGTGCAGGATCACCGCCATGGGCTCGCCGGAGGCCTTGGCGTAGCCGTGCGCGATGCCCACCGCGACGTTCTCGTGCAGGCACTGGATCAGCTCGGGACGGTTGCCGCTGTAATTGACGAGCGAGTCGTGCAGCCCGCGGAACGACGCACCCGGATTGAGGGCGACGTATCGGTATCCCATGGCGTTCACGGCGTCGGCCATGACATCCGACCCGTATTCAGGCACGCGTTTCCCGGTCAATATGACCCCCTTTTTGATTCGTGTGCTCACCGGCCTGTCCGGCGCCGTCAGATACGCCCGCCGATGTCGGACGCGCCGCTCTTGCGCGACAGCGTGAGCAGAATGGTGACGAAGATGACCAGGGCCGCGATCAGCAGTGTCCCGACCGCCGCGAGCCCGCCGATGGAGCCGTTCTGGTATTGCTCCCAGATCAGAATGGAAAGGACCTGGTTCCCCGGCGAATAGAGCAGCAGCGAACTGGCGAGCTCCCTGATCGAGACGATGAAGATGTAGATCCAGCCGGCCAGCAGACCCGGCGCCAGCAGCGGAAACACGATCTTGCGCAGGGTGCGGGGCACCGATGCCCCCGACACCTCAGAGGCCTCGTCCAGTTCCACGCTGATCTGCGACATGGCACTCGACGCGTACCGCATCCCGTAGGGCAGGTAACGCGTGACGTAGGCGATGAACAGGATCCACAGCGTCCCGTAGATGGGGACCGGCGCCCGGAGGTAGACGAAGAGCAGCGCGACACCGATGACCACACTGGGAATGGCGATCGGCGCGGTGGAGACCGCGTCGAGGAGCCAGCGGCCCTTGAGTTTGCTCCGGGCCATGAACCAGGCGGTGAAGCCCATGATCGCGATGACGACCGTCGCCGATCCCACCGCGAGCACCGCGGAGTTCTTCAGCGAGGTGACCGTGTCGGGATTGGCGAAGATCGACCGGTAGTTGTCCGCGCCCGGATGCGTCAGGGTCTCCACCGACGGCGCCGTGTAGATCTTCTGCGTCGAGGCGTAGACGAGGATGAAGATCGGCATGATGATCGCGACGAGGAAGTACAGGGCGACGAACGCCGCGGCCACCCACCGGTAGGGGCCGAGGTTGATCGTCCGGGGCCGGAATCCCTTGCCGGTGACGGTCGCGTAGCGCTTGCCGTTGCGCAGCACCCGGGAGTAGAGGTACACACCGGTGACGGTCAGCACCAGCAGGCCCAGCGCGTAGGCCCCGGCCTCGCCGTAGCGGATCGGGTAGGCGTTCAGCGCGTCCCAGATCTCGCTCGTGACCACCCGGTTGCCCTCGTACGCGCCGAGCAGCACCGGCACCTCGAACGACTCCAGCCCGGTGACGACCGCGATGATCAGGGAACCGAGCAGGGCGGGCAGGGCGAGCGGCAGGGTGACCTTCCGCAGCATCCGCGGAATGCTGGACCCGGCGGCGAGGGACGCCTCCTCCAGGCTCGGGTCCATGCCGCGGAACGCGGTCAGCGTCAGCAGGAACACCAGCGGGGCCGTGTGCAGGCCCTGCACGAACATCATGCCCCACATGCTGAAGATGTTGACGTGCACGCCGGGCAGGCTGTTCAGGGCACCGATCTGCGGGCTCGCGAGGAGCAGCCAGGCGATCGTGTGCAGGACGCCGGGGATGATCAGCGGCACCAGGGAGGCGGCTATCACCAGGCTCTTGGCCGGGGTGTCGGTGCGCGCGACGACGAAGGCGAGGCTCGCGCCGAGCACCACCGCGAAGACCGCGGATCCGACCGCGTAGAGGACCGTCGTCAGGATCGTGTCGCCGACTCCCGGCGCCGTGTAGGTCGAACGGATGTATTCGAGCGTGAACCCGGAGTCCCCGCTGAAGGTGCCGTTGATCAGGTAGGCGACCGGGCCGATCGTGAAGTATCCGATGACCGCGATGAGCGCGACCATGACGAGGAGGTTCCTGCTGATCCGCCACCGCGGCCGCCGGGTCGCCGTCGTCGGCCGCTCCGGGCTCGGCGGTGCCTCCACATCGAGCATGCTGGTTCCAGCCCTTCCCGCGAAGCTGATCGTATGGGAGGACACTCTGTTGCATACAACGGTGTACGTCAACCCTTCTGACTAGGATGAGCCGTCTCACCAGCGCTTTTCACATGTTCACAAGCAGGAGTGCGGTGAGGTCGAGTCTGGATGGCGCCGCGGACGTGCCGGGGCAGGCCCACCGGCGGCGTCCCGAGACGGCCGCCGACCGGCCCGTCAGAGTTCGGAGACCTCTTCGGCGAACAGGGAGAGCCTGATGTCTCGGGCGTCGGCGAAGTGCTGCATCGCCACCTGGTAGGCGCCCTCGGGGTCGCGCTTCTCGATCGCGTCCACGAGCTCCCCGTGCTGATCCCGCGCCACCTTCCACCGGCCGGGGGCCGCGAGGGTCGTCTCCGGGTAGCGGAGCAGGTGCAGGTTGAGGCGCTCAAGGAGATCGAGCAGCGAGTCGTTGTGGCTCGCCAGCCAGACCGCCCGGTGGAACTGGCGGTTCGCCTCGACGATCGCCGTGATGTCCTCGGGCGGGATCCGGTTGCCGCGCTCCCACAGCCCGCGCAGCAGCCGGATGTCATGGTCGGTGCGGCGCTCGGCCGCCATGCGGCCCGCGGTGGCCTCCAGCGCGATCCGGGTCTCGTAGATGTCCAGGATCTCCTGGGGGCTGCGCTCGCGGATCACCAGTCCGCGGTCGCTCCGCTCGATCAGGCCGTCCTGTTCGAGCCGGCGCAGCGCCTCCCGGATCGGCGTCCGGCTGACCTGGCACCAGGCCGCCAGGGACGCTTCGACGAGCGGCTGGCCGGCCTTGAGCTCGCCGCTGAGAATCGCGTTCTTCAACATCTCGTAGGGAGGCACCCGGACCTCCGGGGACGAATATTTCACCTTCGCCGCCGATGCGTCGTTCCCAGCCATATCCGTCCCAGTACAGAGGTCTCACACGACCGGCCATGCGCAGGTCAGAGCACGTAGTACGCAACAGTATACCAGGGGCGGGCGGAGCTTCCCGCCGCCCTCCGCGCAATCGTTCAACTCCCATCACACGCCGCGTTGACTGCACATGTCATGCAGATTTGGGGTGATCGTAGGAGTGGGTGAGGGTTACCCCGGCGAAATCCAGCCGTCCGCAGCCGGCCACGAATTCCGCCAGCGCGGCCGCGAACCGATCTTCCGCGGCATAGTCGAACGGGTCGCCTATCCGGCGCTCGTCCGGGCCGCCGCGTTCGAGCGGGTGCTTCATGTACCACTCCACGGTCCTGGCGATCGTGTCCTCGAAGCCCACGATGTCGCGGTACCCCAGCTCGGCGCGGATACGGGAGCCGTCGAGCAGCTTGTGATGGGTCGGCGGCGGGCCGCCCGAGCCCATCGACTCCAGGTTGCGGCCGCCGCCCCAG
Source organism: Actinomadura sp. (assembly GCF_044508335.1). Classification (NCBI taxonomy): domain Bacteria; kingdom Bacillati; phylum Actinomycetota; class Actinomycetes; order Streptosporangiales; family Thermomonosporaceae; genus Actinomadura; species Actinomadura sp. Next base: position 56,217 of record NZ_JBIQHY010000016.1, on the reverse strand, counting down.
AAGTACACCGGCCGTCCCGCCGCGCGCGGATAGTTCACCAGCTCGATCTCCGCCCCCATCGCGGCGGCGGACGCGGTCTCGTCGGCGGGGCGCGACCAGCGCTGCCGCTCGTAGACCGTCCCCCCGATCGTCACCATCCGGCCGGTCCGCCCGGCGAGGACGTCCACGAGGAGCCGCAGCCGGCCGTAGGTCGCGACGACGAGGTCGAACGTCCGCTCGCCGAGGACGTCCCGCACCGGCTCCTCGAAGTGGGGGTCGGCGTGCAGGTGCTCGAACCGTTCGACGAGGCCCCGAACCAGGCGACGACGTGGTCGATGCTGTTGTCGAGCATCAGCAGCACGGTGTCGCCGGGCCCGACCCCCAGGCCGCGCAGCGCCGCCGCGGCGCGGGTGGACCGTCCGAGGAGCTCGCCGTAGGAGACCTCGCCGCCTTCGTCACGGACCGCGATCCGGTCCGCGTGGGCCTCCGCGCAGCACGTGCGCCACGGTCCGTTGCTCAAGGGGAACCATCAAGCCGCCTCCACAGGGTCGGGGACGTGTTCATGCCGCGCTCAGGACGAGCTGGGTGCAGGAGAAACGGGCCACCGGGGCGCGGTCCGCCGCCCGGTCGGGATCCCGGACGGTCACGTCCAGGACAAGGGTCCGCCGCCCGAGATGGACGGGGGCGGCGTCCTCCGCGGAGCGCCGCGGAGGACGCCGCCCTCCGCGGCCCGGCCCATGAAGTCGCAGTTCAGTTCGAGCGTGGTGAAGCGGCCTTCGCGCAGCGCCGCGTAGGACGCCCATCCGGCCGCCGCGTCGGCGAGCGCGACGATCGCGCCGCCCTGCACGAGCCCCCGCTGGTTGAGGTGCCGGGCCCCGATCCGCATCCGCGCCCGGCACGCGCCCCGGCCGATGTGGGTGGGCTCGATGCCGAGGACGTCGAGGAGGCAGCCGTCCGGCACGGGCGCCGTGCCCGGTTCGACCGCGCGGACCTCGCCGGGCGGCAGGTCCTCCGCGAACTCGTAGAGCATGTTCTGTCCCAGAGTCACAGCGGAACCCCCAGTATTTGGACGAAGAGCCCGTACAAGAACAGCCAGCCACCGACGCTGACCAGCAGGGACCTCCGCCACCCCTCGCGGGCCAGCACGAGCAGGAAGAAGAGCAGGGCCAGCGGGATCGAGGCGGCGAAGCCGACCGCCCAGAGCGCGAAGGCGGTCTGCCGCCAGAGCACGCCGGGAACCACGGCGACCGGTGGGCGGGGTGCCACGGCATGGCTTGGAGCCTCGTCACGGAGGGGGCGGCCTCTGCGGTGCGGGGCATCTATCGCTTGATTGTTTGTCGGTCGTCCGCGTCGGGGCGGGGTGTGGTGGCGGGTGCCTGCGCTGGGGGCTGCCAGGGGTCGCCGGCGCCGCCGGCGGCGAGGTGTTGTTCGTACGCGGCCACTTTGCTGTCGACTAGGGCGAGGCAGTCGTGCAGTTGCGCAATCTGCTCGGTGACGCGGCGACGGTGCTCGCGCAGCAGTTCCAGTCGCTGCGCTTCGTTGCCGGTGCCCTCGCGGACGAGCTGGGCCAGTTGGCGGATCGTGGCCAGCGGCATGCCGGAGGCACGGAACTTCACGCAGTTGCCGAGCCACTCGATGTCCCAGGCGGTGTACACCCGGCGGCCCTGATCGTCCCGCCGCACCTCTCCGATCAGGAGCCCCTCACGTTCGTACATGCGCAGGGTATGGACGCTCAACCCTGTGCGCCTCACCACTTCGCCGATGCTCACACCCGCGGCCTTCATTCCACCGATCGTAGACGTTTGACCTAGACCTTCGTCTAGCATCTAGCGTCCGCGGCATGACAGACAGCACAGGTCAGGCAGGACGCGACGCATTCGGGGCGGCCAGTACCGCCGACGAGGTTCTCGCGGGTATCGATCTCACCGGCAGGACGGTGATGGTCACCGGTGGCTATTCCGGTCTGGGTCTCGCGGCGAGTCGTGCGCTCGCCGCGGCCGGGGCCCGCGTCGTCGTCCCGGCTCGGAGGCCCGACGTCGCGCGCGGGGCACTCGCCGGGATCGAAGGCGTGGAGGTCGAGGAACTCGACTTGGCCGATCTGGATTCCGTCCGAGCCTTTTCTGAAAGGTTCCAGCGCCGCCATGCTGCGATCGATGTTCTGATCGCCGGTGCGGCCATCATGGCCTGCCCGGAAACGCGCGTCGGCCCCGGCTGGGAAGCGCAGTTCGCCACCAACCACCTCGGGCACTTCGCGCTGACGCAGTTGCTGTGGCCGACCCTCACGGCCGCCGGCAACGCCCGCGTCGTGGCGGTCAGTTCCGGCTACAACTCGGACTGGAAGATTCGCTGGGACGACATGCAATTCGCCCAGGGGTACGACAAGTGGGCGGCGTACGGACAGTCCAAGCTCGCGAACATTCTCTTCGCCCGCCATCTCGACGGGCTGGGCGCTCGGTCCGGCGTCCACGCCTTCTCGGTCAACCCCGGATGGATCATGACGTCCCTGCAGCGGCATCTCACCGTCGCCGAGATGACCGCCGCGGGCTGGCTCGATGACGACGGCACCCCCAAACCGGAACTGTTCAAGTCCCCCGAGCAGGGGGCCGCGACGGTGGTGTGGGCGGCCACGTCTCATCAACTCGACGACCATGGCGGCGCCTACTGCGCCGACTGCCGCATCACGGAGGGGCCGCCTGACAGCGATGAGGCCGCGTCTTTGTGGGCGGTCTCGACCAAGCTGACCGGTCTCGACCTCATTTCTTGAGGCGTGGCCCACAGCCGAGTCCTCACCCGGCGCGGGCTGATCCGGGCGGGGCTCTAGCAGTACCGCATCGAAACCGCCATTGACGACGTGCGTTGCCCCGTCCGGTTTCTCCCCCAGCTCGTAGCGGCGGCCGGACGGGGTCCATCGGCACGCAAGAGGTCGAAGGCGCCTCGCCTTCGACTGGCACTAGCACGAACACGACAGGAGGCAGGTAATGCCCAACGCACGGGATCTCGAAGGCGCCGTGGCGTTGGTGGTCGGTGGGAGCCGCAATCAGGGGGCGGCGTTCGCCGAGAACATCGCCTCGCGAGGCGCGACCACGGTGATCAGTTATGCCGATCAGGAGGCGGCGGCCCAGGAGACGCCGGCGGTGCTGCAAAAGTACGAGGTGACGGCGGAGGCGGTCCGTTCCGACGCACGGATATCCGCGGAAGTCGACGAGCTGTTCGAGGGAGTGATGGCCCGCCATGGCAGGTTGGACATCGTCGTGCACACCCCGGGAGCGGTCATCAAGAAGCCGCTGGCCGAGTTCACCGATGACGAATTCGACCATCTGATCGACTTCAACGTCCGGTCGGCCTTCAACACGCTGCGCGCCGCCGCCCGGCACCTGTCCGACGGAGGCCGGTACGTGGTGCTGTCCACCACGCTCACCTCGGTCATGACCGGACCGTACGGGCTGTACTCCGGGTCCAAGGCCGCCGTGGAGCGGATGGTGCTCGCCGCCGCCAAGGAACTCGGAGACCGCGGCATCACGGTCAACGCCGTGGCCCCCGGTCCTATCGACGACTCGTTCTACCGGGCGGCCGAGACCCCCGAGTCCATCGAGGCCGCCAGGCACCACAGCCCGCGGGGCCGGCTGGGCGACCCCGCGGACATCGCCCCGGTCGTCGGCTGGCTGATCAGCGACAACGCCGGCTGGGTATCGGGCCAGACCGTACGCGCCAACGGCGCGATGTTCTAGGCGCGCCGGCCGCCGCGGGCACTGGGACCGGTGCGTGCGGCGGCCTGCCGGAAACGGTCAGGGAACGGCCGCATGCGGACGGGGAAAAGGGAGCGGAGGAGGCGTCCCATCGGGAAGAGTTCCCCCGGACGGGGGAGGGATTCTTTGGACGCCTTCTGGTCATTGATTGACGGCGAGGAGCGGCGGGAGTTGTGCCGGGCGGGCCGGGTCCGTGTTTTCCCGGATGCCGCCGAGTTGTGCACCGAGGGACGCCGATCGGAAACGGTCATGGTCCTTTTTGACACCCACGTCAAGGTCACGCGCCGGACCGCGGGCGGGCCGAGATGGCTCGCCTGCCGGGGGCCCGGCGACATCATCGGGGAGATGTCCCTGGTGCTGAACAGGCCGCATTCGGCGACCGTCGCCGCCGTCCGCGGCGGGCGGGTCCTGGTGCTGCCGCAAAGCGCGTTCGACGCGGTGGCGCGGCGGCACGCCGGGCTGCAGCGGGCCCTGCTGCGCGTCACGGCCGAGCGGCTGCGCAGCGCGGACGACGAGCGCAGCGCCGCGGAGCAGAGCGTGCTGTCCCGGGTCGCGCGGCTGCTGGGCGGGCCGGGACCGGGCGAGCGGCCGGCGGGGGCGGCGCCGCCCAGGTTCCAGCACGAGATCGCGGAGCTGCTCGGGGTGTCCCGCGCGTCGGTGGTCCGGGCGCTCACGAAGCTGCGGGCGAGCGGGATCGTCTCCACGCGGCACGGTTCCATCACCGTCCTGGACCCGGCGGGGCTGAGCCTGTTCCTGCGGGAGTGATGGCGCACGTGCGCCATACTCGCCGGTACTTTCCGCGCCTGAAATCGCCGCGCAACGGATGACCGGCCCAGCGCGGGAGCGGGGCGAATCCAATTCATGTACCGGCTGACCTGGGGTTACGAAGAATTGGAGATCGTTTCCTCGAGGCGGTTCAGATCATCACGGTTCCGTCGCCGGAATCCGCCGCGTTGACCGACGCGGAGGGCTTCTCGAAAGTTGGGCCGTCCAGACGGCCAGGGGGGAGCCCTCGATATGGACGGCATTTCTCGTCCGGGAGCCGCGTCGGCGAATCAATGGATCGGCGCACCGATCTCCGCATGCCGGGGCGCCCGACTGATCAAGGACGGCGTTTCCGTTTCCGCCCCCATCTCGGCCCGCTGGACGGCCTGTCGGAAGGGCCGAGCGGCCCGCCGACCCGTCCCACCACTGAGAGGTGCTCGATGAACTGGTCCGTCTGGGAGGTCTTCTCCGTGATCTCCGGCGTCATCATGGCGATCGCAGGGGTCGTCATGCCCGACACGAAATTGCGCGAGCGGCTGAGCATCAGCGGCACCGGGGTCGCGTTCGTCGCCTACGGCTTCTTCGTCGCCAACCAGACGTCCGGCACCTTCGAGTTCCCGGTCATCATCTTCGTCGTCCCGGTCATCGCGCTCGGCTACCTGGCGATCCAGGTCTATTCGTGGTGGACGAAGGACGAGTCGCGGGAGAATGCCCGCGACTGACGGGCAGGCACCGGGACGCGCGGAGGAGACGGTGGCCCACGAGTCGTCCGCGTGGTCCGGGGACGCCCCCGGACCGCCGAAGGCGAGGCTGGCCGAGCGGCTGGCATTGCTGGTCTGCCGGCGGGAGCGGCGGCTCGGCCGCGCGCTCGGCCGGGAGGAGCTGGCCAGGCGCATCAGCGTCTCCAAGAGCAGCCTGTACGCCTACCTGAACGGGACGACGCTGCCCCGCGCGGACGTGTTCGACCGGCTGCTGGCCGAGCTGGGCGCCGACCCGGCGGAGATGCGCGAGCTGAGCACGCTGCGGGACGCGATCGAGGTGGCGCAGCAGCGGGCGCCTCGGCGCGCGGGCGGCGTGCCGGCACCGTGCCAGCTGCCGCCCGCCACCGGACGGTTCGCCGGGCGGGCCGCCGAGCTCGGGCGGCTCGCCGGGCTGCTGGACGCGGCGGGCGGCGGCGCACCGCTCATCGTCGCGATCGACGGCACCGCCGGGATCGGCAAGACGACGCTGGCGCTGCACTGGGCGCACCGGATCCGGCGGCGCTGCCCGGACGGCCAGCTGCACGTGAACCTGCGGGGCTTCGACCCGCGCGGGCCGGTGGATCCCGGCGAGGTCCTGCACGGGTTCCTGCAGGCCCTCGGCGCGGCGCCGGAGTCGATCCCGGACGGGCTGGACGCCAAGGCCGCGCTGTACCGGAGCATGCTGGCCGACCGGCGCATGCTGGTCGTCCTCGACAACGCCGCGTCGGCCGAGGGCGTCCGCCCCCTGCTGCCCGGCACCCCGTCCTGCATCGCGGTGGTGACCAGCAGGGACCGGCTGGACAGCCTGGTCGTCCGGGAGGGCGCGCACCGCGTGACGCTGGACGTCCTGCCGCCGGGCGAGGCGCGGCTCCTGCTGGAGCGGTGGCTCGGCGAGGACCGCGTCGCGGGGCAGCGGGCGGCGGCCGGGGAGCTGGCGGCGCTGTGCGCGCGGCTGCCGCTCGCGCTGAGCATCGTCGCGGCCCGCGCGGCCCGCCGCCCGGAGTCCTCCCTGGCGGAGCTGGCGGCCCGGCTCCGCGACCTCCCGGACCGGCTCGACGCGCTCGGCGCCGGCGCCGCCGACCTGGACCTCGGCAAGGTGTTCGAGTCGTCCTACGCGCTGCTGCCCGCCCCGGCCGCCCGGCTGTTCCGGCTGCTCGGCGCGCACGCCGGGCCCGACATCGACGCGCACGCCTGCGCGGCGCTGCTCGGCGCGGACCGCCCGCCGCGCGCCGAGCTGGACGCGCTGACCGCCGCGCACATGCTCGAAGAGCAGGCCGGCGGCCGGTACTCGGCGCACGACCTGCTGCGCGCGTTCGCCCGGCGGCTGGCCGCCCGCGAGGACGAGGCGGGCAGGCGCGCCGCGGTCCGGCGGGCCGCCGACTTCTACCTGGCCGCGGCGGTCCGGGCCGCCGCGCGGCTGGAACCGTGCCGGGCCGGCGAGCTGCCGGACGCCGGGTCCGCGTCGCCCGTCCCGCCGATCGACGGCCCCGCCGGCGCGCTGGCCTGGTTCACCGCCGAGCTTCCCGTGCTGCAGGCGACGATGCGGCAGGCCGCCGCCGAGGGCCTGGACGGGCACGTGTGGCGGCTCGCCTGGGCGGCGACGGTGTTCCTGCGCCGGACGGGCCGACGCGCCGAGCGCGTCGCGGTCCACCGCGCCGGGCTCGCCGCCGCCCGGCGCACCGGGGACCGGCTGGTGCAGGCCGTCTCGATGCGGCTGCTCGCCGACGGCCTGGCGAGGATCGGCGAGCGGGCGGAGGCGCGGGAGCTGCTGGAGACATCGCTCGCCGAGTGCCGCGCCATCGGCGACGCCCGGGGGACGTTCCAGGCGCACCTGTCCCTCACCCGGCTGCACGACGCGGCGGGCACGCACGCCGAGGCCCTCGCGCACGCCGAGGAGGCGCTGAGCGGATCGGCCGAGGTCGGGAGCCTGCTGGCCCGCGCGGACGCGCTGACCTCGGTGACCCGGCAGCGGGAACGCCTCGGCCGGTACGGTGACGCGCTCCCCCTCGGCCGCCGGGCGCTCGGCCTCTACCGCCGCGCCGGCTACGCGGAGGGGGAGGCCGACGCGCTGCGCACCATCGGGCGCATCGAACGGCGGCTCGGCACGCCGGAGCGGGCGATCGTCCGGTTCGAGCAGTCGCTGGAGCTGGACCGGCGCCTCGGCGACCGGTTCTGGGCCGCGCACGTCCTGGACGACCTCGCCGACGCGCATCGGGAGGCCGGCGATCCGGCGCGGGCACGGGCGCGGCGGGCCGAATCGCTCGCGCTGTTCGAGGCGATGCGCCATCCCGCGGCGCGGGCGGTCCGGGCGAAGCTGGCGGCGGACGCCGGGTAGCGTCCCGGCCGCGTCCAGCCCCGTCCAGCGTTCTCCAGCCGCGCCGGTGCCCGGACGGGCCGCCGTGGTGGCCTGTCGGCCGTGCCTTCACCCGCCGGAGCGGCCGCCCGCGCGCACGAGGCCGAGCAGTTCCGCCGCCGCCATCGCCCAGGTCCGCCGCCGGGCGAGGACGCTGCGCGCCGCCTCCGCCCTGGCGTACGCCCCCGTCCGGTCCGTCATGATCGCCGCGATGCGGTGGCCCCAGACCGGGACGTCGAGCGCGTCGTCGTGCCGGACGGGGACGACGAGGTCCGGCGCCATCTCCGGGGCGACCTCCGTGATCAGCTCGCCGAGCCCGCTGCGGGCGCTGACCAGCGCCGGGGTCCCCATGGCGATCGCCTCGTGCCCGACCAGCCCGTACCCCTCCACCAGGGACGGCATGAGCAGCAGGCTGGCGCGGCGCAGGTCGTCCCGGATCACGGACGTCTCCGGGGAGTAGGCGCGCACCGTCACGTTCGCGGACCGGTGGCCGATCAGGTCGAGGACGTGCTCGCGCAGCCGGTGCTCGCCGCCCGCCGGCGCCCCGCGGACCAGCAGTTCCCAGTCCGCGGCGCGCGGATCCAGCGCCCAGGCGTGCCCGATCGCCTTCGCGGCGAGTTCGAGGCCCTTGAGCCGTGCGTCCTCCAGCCGCCCCATGATCATGACGAGCGGGCGGCCCGCCGGGGCGGTGCGCTCACCGGGCTCCCCGGCGTCGGAGCCGACGGCGGACCCGG
>NZ_JBIQHY010000016.1:45132-47800 GCF_044508335.1 Actinomadura sp. | reverse complement strand
GTCGAACCCGGGGTCGAGGCGGAGCAGCCGGGGCCCGTCCGGCAGGTCGCGCAGCAGCTTCGCGTGCAGCCGCGGGCCGACCGGCATGACCGCCGCCGCGTCCCGCGCGAGCGCGAGTTCGAGCCTGCCGCGCTCCTCGGCGCGCACGCCGGCGTCGTCCTCGTGGTCGAGCTTGAACCACTCGATGTCGTCGGGGTCCATGTGGACGAGGTGCAGCCGGGCGGCGTCCGGGAAGTGGTCCTCGACCAGCGCCCTGGCGATCTGCCCGGTGACGCGGCCGTGCCCGATCACCAGGTCGGGGACGGCGCCGCGCGGCAGCGGCGGCCGGCGCATCAGCGCCTCCCGCTCGGTGGTCCCGGGCGACCGGCGGGCGGCGGCCAGCCGCACCCCGGCCCGCTCGGCGTCCGCCAGCTCGGCGGGGGACGCGCCCGGCACCAGGCAGTACGTCTCCGCGCCCGCCGCGGCGAGCGCCCCGCACAGGTAGCGGTTCAGCGAGCTGAGGCCGCCGCGCGCCGGGAACCACTCGTCGGCGACCGCCAGGACGCGTGCGGCCGTGCCCGCGATCCGCCCGGGAGGCGCCCCCTCCTCGTCGTAGACGAGGTTCCAGCCGTCCGCCGCATCACCGCTCATGCCGTGGCTCGCTCCCCGGCGGGCTTCAGCCGCCAACGCCCCGATCCCCTACGAGGCAATCATGACCCAGCACCGGCCCAGGGCGCAGTACGGCGCCCCATTCCTGTCCCTGCTGCGCGCGGACGAGCGGCGCGACCTGATCGACGCCGGGACGCGCCACCAGGTGGCGGACGGCGCGCAGCTCTACGCGCAGGGCCGCCGCTCCGCGAAGATCGTGATCCTGCTGACCGCGCACGCGCGCGTCCTCCGCGACGGCGCGTGGGTCGCCTACCGCGGGCCCGGCGACATCCTCGGCGAGCTGTCCCTCATCGACGGGCGGCCGCACTCGGCCACGGTCCAGATCGTCCGGGCGGGCGCCGTCGCCGTGCTCTCCCATGAGGCGTTCGACCGGGTGATGCGCAGGCACGACGGCGTCCGGAACGCGCTGCTCCGCGTGCTCGTGCACCGGCTGCGGTGCGCCGACCTGAACGGCGACGGCAGGGCCGAGCCGACCGTCGTGCGGGTGGCCCGGCTGCTGGAGCGGACGCGGCGCGGCGACGCGGCCCCGTTCCGGTATCAGCACCAGATCGCCGAGATGCTCGGGGTGGCGCGCAGCTCGGTGGTGCGGGCGCTCGGCCGGCTGCGCGAGCAGGGCATCGTGGCGACCGGGCACGGGACGGTCGAGGTCGTCAGCGACGAGCGCCTGTCGGCCTTCCTCTCCCGGTTCGACGGGAACGGCTCGGAGTCTCCCGAACCGGACGGCTGAATGGCGCACGTGCGCCATTCCGGGGCCTCTCACTGGATCCGTCCCGGCCGTTCCCGATACGTACCGGAATCCCGGGACGGCACCGCTGACCAGCGGCGACGGGATGACCCGCCGGACCCGGGCCGCATCCGCCCGGATGGCGCCCGCGGCGACCTCGCGCAATCGCGTTGACCTGCCGCAACCCGACTCCGCACTGTTGAGCCGTTCCGCCGTGAACAAGGGGGCCCGGCCATGGAACACGATCCGGCGACCGGCGAGCAGTGGTCGGTCCACGTCCACGCCGACAACGACCTGACCATCCGCGACGCGCGCATCGCCGGCCGCGACCTGACCGTGCACGGCGGTGCGGCGCGGGCGGGCGGCGCGATCCACCGGTTCGCCCGCCGCGTCCGGCCGGCCGCCGCCGCGGCGGCGGCCGTGGGGGTCTTCGCGGTCCTGCTGCTCGCCGCGATCGGCCTGGCCGCGCTTCTCGGCGGCCGGTGACCCCGATGGGAGGCACGACCGTGAACGAGTACCCCGCGCCCGCCACCCTGGCGATCGCCGACATCGAGGGCTTCGCCCGCCGCAACGACCTGGAGCAGCGGCAGGCCCGCGACGCGCTGTACACGTGGCTGTCCGGTGCGCTCGGCGCGCTGTGGGGGCGCTGCGTCCACGAGGACCGCGGCGACGCCGTGCTGATGCTCTGGCCGGCGGACGTCCCGCGCCCGGTGATCGTCGCCGCCGTCCTGCGCCTGGCCGAGGCCGCCCCGGCGGCGCCGCCGCGGCTGCGCGTCGTCCTGCACGCCGGCGACGTCTACCGCGACCCGCGGGGCTTCGTGGGCGGCGACGTCAACGAGGCGTTCCGGCTGAACGAGGCGCCCGTGCTGAAGGCGGCGCTCAAGCGGGCCCGCGGCCCGGTCGCCTACCTGGTGTCCGAGCAGGTCCACCGCGGCATCGTCCGCTACGGGGACCCCGCCGTCGACCCGGAGGCGTTCCGCCCCGTCGGCGTGGCGGTGAAGGAGACGCGGGTGCGCGCCTGGCTGTACGTCCCGGGCGACGACGGGGACGCCGCGCGGCTCGCGGCCGACGCGTTCCGCCCGCCGTCCGGCCCATCGCCCGACACGCCTCCCGGCATGCCGCCCGGGCCGGTGCCGGGCGGCGTCCGCATCCAGGGGCGCAACGTCACCGTCACCGACTCCGAGATCGCCGGGAGGGACCTCCGATGAACGGCCCGTACATCGCGGCCGCCTGCGCCGCCGCCCTGCTGCCGCTGGCCGCGGGCTGCGCCGGCAGCGGCCCCACCGACCGCAAGGA
>NZ_JBIQHY010000016.1:0-45032 GCF_044508335.1 Actinomadura sp. | reverse complement strand
CCCTGCTGCCGCTGGCCGCGGGCTGCGCCGGCAGCGGCCCCACCGACCGCAAGGAACTGTGCGCGGCCTACAAGCACTTCAGGTCCGAGTACGGCGGCTTCCACCCGCTCTCCAACAAGGGCGTCTTCGACTCGCTGCGCGACCTCGGCGACGTCGCGAGCCGCTACCAGGGCGACGCCTCGATCAGGGCCGCCGGACCCCGGCTGAAGAAGATGGGCGAATCCGACTCCTTCAACATGCTCGACGTCGTGACCACCACCGCGCCGATCGCGGCCGAATGCCGCGGCGAGGGCGGCTGATCCCCGAGGACCCGCATCCGGGGGACGCCCGCGCGCCGCGGGACGGATCCCCGTCCGAACTCGAAAGGTGATTCCGTGCACGCGAACGAACTGGCGACGACGGCGGTCGAGGTCCTCGCCGCGCGACTCCCCGGCATCGCCGACGGCTCCGTCCGCGCCGACGGCGACCCGGCACTCGCCGACCTGTACGACCTGGTCCGGGGGCGGCTCGTCCGGGACGGGCGGCAGGCGGCGTTCACGGCGTACACCACGGACCCGGGCAACAGCTCGCTCGTCCAGGACCTGCTGCGGCACGCGGCCGAGACCGACGCCGCCTTCGCCGCGGCGCTGCGGGACGCCGTGGGACGCGCGCGGTCGGCCGCCCCGGCCTCGTCCTGGTCGAGCCGCGTCACCCTGAGCAACGTCACCGGGAGGGGCATCACCGCCGCGGGCCGCGACATCACCACCACCAACGAGAAGAAGACGACCATCAACACGGGCGGGCTGGTGCTCCTGGCCGCGGGGGCGATCGCCGCGCTGTTCGTCTTCGTCTTCATCGTCAAGGCCGCGACCTCCGACGCCATCACCGCCGACTCGACGTGCGCGGAGTTCCTCGACGCGGACTCCGAGACCCAGCAGCACGCGATCATCGACATCGCCCGGGAGAAGGACGTCTCCGGCGCGGGCAGCCCGCTGGCCCCGCCCGCGATCCGCTACAGCTGCAGCAGCGAGCCGGACGCGAAGGTCGGCGACGTCATCGCCAGGTTCCGCGGCCAGTTCTGACCGTGCCGCGCCGCGTCCGCCGGACCGCCGGGAGCCCCGGGCTCCGACGGCCTCGTCATCTCGCCGCGCCAGGCCGCGTCCGGCCGGGCCGCCCACGATCAGCGAGGCCGGGAGGAGATGTTCCATCCCGTCGGCACGACCGGCTTTCCGACGGGCGGCTTCGATCCGGCCGTTCTCCGCTCCCTGACGGAGGCCGAGGCCGCCGTCGCCGCGAAGGTCTGCTCGTAGAGCCGCAATGGCGCACGTGCGCCATACCGGCAAGTAATGTGCAACGCCGTTCCGGCTCTCCCAGAACGTCCGCTCAGGGCCTCTCTCATTGGTGCGGCGGTGCACCATTCCCCGCTGACCTGCGCATTCGCGGTGAATTCCAGCTGAAGGGCTCACTCCCGAGTGCGGAGGCGGGGTCGACGCCGGCTCCTTTCCGCGTTGACCGCCCGCGGCGGTCTTGAGCAGGGTTGACCCCTGCTCGGCCGAGCACGGCGGAGCGGACGCGCACGCGCGCGGAGATCACCGGCCGATCGGACCCTGGGGAACGGCGGCCGTGCGAGCCGAGGAGAAACGGGGGCGCGCCGATGAGCGGTCGGAAGAGCGGCGGGCCGCGCCGCACGATGGCGAAGGCGGCTTTCATCGTGCTCGCGTGCGCGGGGGCCTGCGCGGCGGGACGGGTGCTGGGCGGCGACTGGTACTGGGGCGGGTTCGCCGGCGCCATGGTGCTGATCGCGGCGATCGTGGGGCGCGGTGCGCGCCGTCCCTCGGTGCAGACAACGGTCAATGCGGCGGGCCGCGACATCAACACCACCAACGTGCGCAAAACCCGCCTCAACATCAACACGGGCGGGGTGACCGCCGTCCTGGGGGCGGTGCTCATCGTCGTCGTCGACGGCCTGCTCGTGGCGCACGTCTCGACGCAGGTTCCCGGGGGACGGTTCTACGAGCCGTCCGAACCGGTGCAGGCGGTCGGCGCTCCGGCCACGGCGCGCGCGCCGGTCTTCCTGCGCGACCTGCCGAGCAGCCAGCTGCACGAGCCCCAGACCGGCTGGTTCGGGCGCCGCGGCGCGCGCATCACCGGCCGGCCCTGCGCCAGGAGCGTCTACGTCGCGCTCAGTGTGATCGGCCGACCCGCCACCATCACTCTGACGACCGCCGCGAAATACTCGCGCTTCAAGGCGCTGGCGGGCGTCCCGGACGAGGATCCGCCCAACGTGACCATCGAATTCACCCTGCTGGGCGACGACAAGGTCGTGGCGACGAGGAACGCCGGCCCGCGCAAGCCCGCGGTCTTCGACGAGGACATCTCCCCCTACACCACGCTCAACCTGCGAACCGCCCTGATCGCGGCGGAGAACGGCACCGAGCCGCCGGACAAGTCGCACGACGCGGTCTGGGGCGACGCGCAGCTCGTGCCGTCCGGCGGCACGACCGACGGCTGCCTGAGCACGGGCTGAGCCCGGCGCCGCCCCCTCAGAAGATGATGAACATCATCCGGTAGCGGCCGCCCCGGTAGAGGTAGCGGGCGTAGAGGGCGGAGAGCCCGGCGATCAGGAGCCCGAGCAGACCGGTGCCGACCAGGTCGTGGGCGAGGAAGAACAGGCTCCCCATGAGGAGGAGCACGGTCACGCCGCACCAGTACCAGAAGTAGAACCCCATGTAGGTGGTGGCGGGCCGGGGCGCGGGCGCGCCGGGGCCGGGCGGGTGGACCGGCCGGCCACCCGTCTGGTACTGCCTGCCGTCGTCATGGGCCACGGCTGCTCCATTCATCGGTGGGTGAAGTGCCCTTCTCGCCGCCGAACGCGGCACCGGCCCGGGCGTTCCGGTCCCGGCCGGCGGGACCTGACCAGCCCACCAGGAGGCCGCTCCCCATGAACGAAAGGCTGGACACCTCTGGAATCCGCTGAATGTCCCGCAGGTCCCGCTCCCCGCCGTGGCGTAGATCACGGAGCCGATCCGGGAGCGGCCGGGAACGCCCGCCGCGAGGGGCCTGGAGGCGTTGGCGGAGAGGCGCGTCAGGGGGTTGAGCTGGGGGTTTGATTTTGCGGGAGTTTGCCTTGGCTTGGCGATCTGCGTTAGCTTGGCGCCCGCCAAGGCGCTCACCAGGCGTTCTTGTCCCATCCGGCACACGGATGGACGGGCGACACGATCCACGTGTCGCGCGGCCCTGAGGCGGTCGCCTCGGAAGGGCCTTACAACATCAGCGCCGCTCTTTCGCCGCATGGGACAGGGGTCCCGTGCACGGGGCCGACGTGCCCTCAGGATCGCAGCGGCAACCGCCGAGTCCGCCGTCGCGCGGAGCCGGGGACCCACCCTCACTGGGGTGAATCGGCCTCTCCCATGGCCGTAGGGCGACTTCCACGCCCGAACCCGTCAGCTAACCCGGTAGGCGGCTCATGGAAGAAGGAGCCCCCCTTTGAAAGGCAAGCACAGCAAACGTTCGGGCCGTCGCGGCCTGAGCCCCAGCGCCAACGGCGCACTGGTCGGCCTCGCCGTGTTCGGTGTGGCGGCCACGACCGTGCACGCGGCGGACGCACCGGACGACGGCAGCGCCGCGGTCGCCGCCGTCCACACGGTTCCGAAACCGCGCAAGGCCGCGCCCGTCGAACGGGAGAAGGACGAGCGGTCGCGGGTCATCGAGCGGGCCAAGACGTGGAACCCGCACTCCGCGGACCGGGTGCCCTACAGCCAGACCGGCTACCGCGACGGCTACCGGAGGGACTGCTCGGGATTCGTCTCCATGGCCCTGCGGCTGCCGAAGCCGGGGCCGAACACGGTCGGGCTGACGTCGTCGCGGTACACCGAGCGCATCAAGATGTCGGAGCTCAAGAAGGGCGACCTCGTCATGGACGCCCAGGGCACCAACACCACGCGGCACGTCGTCATCTTCGAGAAGTGGGCCGACAAGGAGCACACGGAGTACTGGGCGTACGAGCAGCGGGGACGGTACGGCACCGACCACCGGACGCGCGACTACGGCCTGGACCCCGGCAGCGAGTACAAGGCCTACCGGCCGGTCAAGCTCAAGGACGCCTGACGAGCGTCCCGGCCCGGAGAGTGGGGCGGATCCCCCGCTCTCCGGGCGGTCCGGTCAGGTGTCGCGTATCGCCCTGATGGACTCCTTCAGGGAGCCGACGGTGGCCATGACCGCGGTCGGCTCGTAGCCGCAGTGCGCCATGCAGTTGGCGCAGCGCGGGTCCCGGCCCCGGCCGTAGGCGTCCCAGTCGGTCTCGTCGAGGAGTTCCTGGTAGGTCTGGGCGTAGCCGTCCGACATCAGGTAGCAGGGGCGCTGCCAGCCGAAGAGGGAGTAGGACGGGATCGCCCACGCCGTGCAGGGGAAGTCGACCTTGCCCTCCAGGAAGTCCAGGAAGAGCGGCGAGTGGTTGAGCCGCCAGCGCTTGCGGTTCCCGTCGGCGAACGCCTTGCTGAACAGCTCGCGGGTCTCCTGGACGCCGAGGAAGTGCTCCTGGTCGGGCGCCTTGTCGTAGGCGTACCCCGGCGAGATCATCATCTCGTCGACCTGCAGGTCGTCGTTCAGGTAGTTCATCACGTCGATGACGCTCTGCGGCGTGTCCGTGTTGAAGATCGTCGTGTTGGTGGTGACCCGGAACCCGCGCCGCTTGCACTCCTTCACGGCGGCGACGGCGTCGTCGAAGACGCCCTCCTTGCAGACGGACTCGTCGTGCCGCTCCCGCAGCCCGTCGATGTGCACCGCCCACGCGAAGTACGGCGACGGCTTGAACTTGTCGATGTGGCGGGGAATGAGCACCGCGTTGGTGCACAGGAAGACGAACTTCTTGCGCTTCACGAGCTCGTCCACGATCTCGTGGATCTTCGGGTGCATGAGCGGTTCACCGCCGGCGATGGACACCATCGGCGCGCCGCACTCCTCGATGGCGGCGACCGCCTGCTCGACCGGCATGCGCCTTTTCAGGACGTCGGCCGGATGCTGGATCTTCCCGCATCCCGCGCAGGCGAGGTTGCACGCGAACAGCGGTTCCAGCTCGACGATCAGGGGGAACTTCTCCCGGCCGCGGAGCTTGTTGCGGAGGATGTAGGTCCCGATGCGAAGGCTCTGGCGAAGCGGCATGCTCATTGTGTTCGGACCTCCTTTGGCAAGGTGAATTCGGTCGTCTCCACCGTGACCGTGTGCTCCTTGATCTCGACCGGCCCGAGCCCGCGCAGGACGTCGACGACCGCGTCCAGCACGGCCGGCGGGGCGGACGCGCCCGCGGTCAGGCCGACGACGCGGGCGCCCCTGAGCCGCCCGAGCGGGACGTCCGCGGGACCGTCGACGAGGACGGCGGGCGTGCCCCGGCTCTCGGCCACCTCGACGAGGCGGCGGGAGTTGGACGAGTTCGCCGAGCCGACGACGAGCACGAGGTCGCTGTCGCGGGCGACGCCGGCGACGGCCCGCTGCCGATTGGTGGTGGCGTAGCAGATGTCGTCGGTGTGCGGGCCGACCGCGTCCGGGAACCGGCCGGTGATGGCGGCCGCCACCTCGCCCGCCTCGTCGGCGGCGAGGGTGGTCTGGGTGAGGTAGGCGACGGGCCGGCCGGCCGGCAGGGACGCCACGTCGTCCGGCGTCTCGACCAGGACGGTCGAGGACGGCGCCTCGCCGAGGGTGCCCTCGACCTCCTCGTGCCCGGCGTGCCCGATCAGCGCGACCAGGTGACCGGAGGCGGCGAACCGCCGGGCCTCCGCGTGCACCTTGGACACGAGCGGGCAGGTCGCGTCGATGACCCGCAGCCCGCGCCGCCCGGCCTCGTCCCGGACGGCGGGCGCGACGCCGTGCGCCGAGAACACCGTCACCGAGCCGGGCGGCACCTCGTCGAGCTCGTCGACGAAGACGGCGCCGCGGCGGGCGAGGTCGTCCACCACGTGGGTGTTGTGGACGATCTGCTTCCGCACGTAGACGGGCGGGCCGTGCAGGTCGAGCGCGCGCTCCACGATCTCGATGGCCCGTTCCACACCGGCGCAGAACGAGCGCGGCCCGGCGAGCAGCAGCCGGCGCGGGCCGGCGGCGGCCGCCCATTCGCGCAGCGCCGGGCCGACGGTGCGCAGCCGGCGCAGCGCGGCCGTCCCGCCGGTGAGCGTGGCGGGGCTGACCAGCGGGCGGCCGGGCGTGTCGACGATGGCGCGCACCACCGCGAACGGCCGGTCCCCCGCCGCGGCGGCCAGCTCCGCCGACTCCATGTCGGCGACCATCGCCCCGCCGGCGGCGAGGCGGGCGCGTTCCGCCCCGGAGACGATGTGGTCCACGGTGACCAGCGGCCCCCGGTGGACGGTGGCGCCGGTCGTCCGCTCCAGCAGCCCGGCGAGCGCCTCCGCCGTCCGGCACGGCACCGTCCCGGACGGGCCCCGCACCTCGGTGGCGACGAACAGGTCGCCGGGGCGGAGCCGCTCGTCCAGCGCGCCGCCGCAGCCGGCGACGGCGAGCGCGTCGTGCTCCGGGAGGCCCGCGGCGGCGGCCCGCGCCTTCGCCGGCCCCATCCCGGTGCGGACGACGCGCAGGCCGCCGCGGGCGACGGCGCGGGCCTCGACACCGAGCGCCGCGCAAACCACGAGCCCGCTCATGTGGCTCCCCTCAGGTAGCGGCCCAGGGCGCTGATCGGGAACACCAGCCGGTAGAGGTGGTAGTTGATGTAGAAGTCGCCGGGGAACCCGGTGCCGGTGAACTGGTCCTCGTCCCAGTTCCCGTCCGGGCGCTGGTTCTCCACGAGCCAGCGCACGCCGGCGTCCACCGCGGCGGAGCGCTCCCCGGCGGCCAGCAGCGCCAGCAGCGCCCACGCCGTCTGCGACGCGGTCGACTCGCCGCGCCCGATCCACGCGGGGTCGTCGTAGGAGCGCAGGTCCTCGCCCCAGCCGCCGTCGGGGTTCTGGTGCTCCTCCAGCCAGGCCACGGCGCGGCGGATCGCGGGCTTCTCCGGGCGGACCCCGGCGGCGATGAGCGCGGGCACCACGCCGCCCGTCCCGTACACGTGGTTGGCGCCCCAGCGCCCGAACCACGAGCCGTCCGCCTCCTGCGCCTTCAGCAGCCAGACGACGGCGCGCTTGACCACGGTCGACTCGGCGAGGCCCTCCTTGGCGAGCGCCTCGACGACGTGCGCGGTGACGTCCGCGGACGGCGGGTCGATGACGGCGCCGAAGTCGCAGAACGGCAGCTTGGTGCACAGCTCGCGGGTGTTGTCGGCGTCGAACGCGCCGTAGCCGCCGTCCTTCGACGCCATGCCCTCCAGCCACCGGACGGCCCGCTCGATGGGCGCCTCCGCCTCCGGCAGCGACACCCGGCGCAGCGCCATGATCGCCTCGGCGGTGTCGTCGGTGTCGGGGTAGACGTCGTTGTCGAACTCGAACGCCCATCCGCCCGGCGGGAGGCCGGGCCGGCGCACCGACCAGTCCCCCGGCCCCCGGACCTCCTCGCCGATGACCCAGCGCGCCGCGCGCACCAGCGCCGGGTCGTCGGGGGCGGCGCCGGCGTCGGCGAGCGCGTTCATCGCGAGGACGGTGTCCCAGACCGGCGACTGGCACGCCTCCAGCCGGCGGCCCCTCTCGTCCCGGATCGTGAACCGCTCCAGACCGGCGAGCCCGCGCTCGACGACCGGGTGGCCGAGGTCGTAGCCGAGGACGTTCAGCGCCATCAGCGAGTACACCCAGGGCGGCTGGATCCCGCCCCAGCAGCCGTCCGCCTCCTGCCGGGCGATGATCCAGTCGGCGGCGCGGCGCATCGCGGCCCGGCGCAGCGGGCGCACCGGCGCCTTCTCGTACACGTGCAGGACGCGGTCGAGCGCGTTGAAGACGCGCCCCCAGCCCTTCGCGTCGTCCGGCGGGGCGACGCCGGTGCGCAGCTCCGCCAGGTCGACGGGCAGCGGCCGGACGGGCCGCAGCGAACCGAGGACCGTCAGCGGGACGATCGTCTGCCGCGCCCAGCACGCCCAGTCGTAGACGTTCAGCGGCACCCGGCTCGGCAGGAACATCAGCTCGGGCGGCATGACCGGCAGGTCGTCCCACGACCACTGCCCGAACAGCGCCAGCCAGATCCGGGTGAAGACCCGGCTGCCCTCGATGCCGCCCGCGTCCCGCGCGTACTTGGCCGCGGCGAGCATGTGGTCGGCGTCGGCGGGGTCGCCGGCGAGCCGCAGCGCGAGGTACGCCTCGATCGTGGTGGACAGGTCGGCGGGGCCGCCGCGGAAGTTCGCCCACGTCCCGTCGGGGCGCTGCTGCGAGCGGATCCAGCGCGCCGCCTCCTCGGTCTCCTCCGCGGTGCGGATGCCGAGGAACTGGCGCAGCAGCAGGTCCTCGGCGTCCATGGTGACGTTGGTCTCCAGCTCGCCCTTCCACCAGCCCTCGGGGGACTGCAGGCCGAGCAGGTGCTCGCGGGCCGCCTCGACGGCGGCGGCCGCCGCACGGGTGAGCCCCGGAGCCTCTTCCGTCGTGGTCATTCAGCGGTCTCCTTCTCGCGCGCCCGGGTCAGTGGTCCCGGGCGGTGACGAACAGGGCGATGTCGCGGAACTCCGCGGCGACGAGGTCGTCCATCCCGGACTCGTCGAGGTGCCGCTCGGCCGCCGCGATGCGCCGGTCCGCCTCGGCGGAGGCCCAGTCCCGGCCGCCGGCGGCCTCGACCAGCCGCGCCATCTCGTGCAGGACGTCCTCGGACGGCTGGTCGGGCTTGCCGTACAGCTCGGCGAGCCGCGCCGACTCCGGCGTCCCGGCGGTCAGCGCGTACACCACCGGCAGCGACTTCTTGCGGGCCCGCAGGTCGGACAGGACGGGCTTGCCGGTCGTCTCCGGGCTGCCCCAGATGCCGAGCAGGTCGTCCACGAGCTGGAACGCGAGGCCCATCTCGGCGCCGAACCCGGTCAGCGCGGTGACGAGCCGGGTGGGCCCCTCGCCGAGCATCGCGCCGATCGAGGAGGCGCAGGCCAGCAGCGCGCCGGTCTTGTCGGCGGCCATCGCGACGCACTCGTCCAGCGTCACGTCGTCGCGCTGCTCGAACCCGAGGTCGGACGCCTGCCCGGAGATGAGCCGCTGCGTGGCGGCGGTCAGGGCGCGCGCCGCCCAGTGCGCGCCCCGCGTGTGCTGGTCGAGCAGCAGCTCCTCCGACAGCGCGAGCAGCGCGTCGCCGCCGAGGATGGCGGCGGACGGGCCGAACACCGTCCACGCGGCGGGGCGGTGCCGGCGGGTCCGGTCGCCGTCCATGATGTCGTCGTGCAGCAGCGAGAACGCGTGCACGAACTCGACGGCGACCGCGCCGGGCAGCGCCGTCTCGTAGGACGCGCCGGCGGCGCGGGCGGACAGCAGCGCCAGCGCGGGGCGCAGCGCCTTCCCGCCCGCCTCGGCCGGGCGCCCGTTCTCGTCGGTCCAGCCGAGGTGGTAGGCGACGACGCGGCGGGTCCAGGGGTCCAGCCGGTCCGCGGCCGTGCGCATCGCCTCGTCGACGAGCGCGCGCCCGTCGGTGATCGAGTGGGGAATGGTGGTCATCGGCCGCTCACCTCGTCGGTCCGCACCTGCCGCAGGTGCCGCCGGACGAGGCGGGCGGCGGTAAGGCCGCTTCGCACGGCTCCCTCCATCGTGTCGGGCCAGCCCGTGTCCGTCCACGCGCCGGCGAGGTAGAGCCACGGCAGCCGCGTCGCGGACGCGGGGCGCAGCGCGCCGCTGCCGGGGCTCTGGCGGAATGTGGCGTGCCGTTCCCGCGTCACGAAGAAGTCGGTGACGCGGGCGCGGCGGGCGGCCGGGAACAGCCGCTCCAGCTCGGCGAGGTACACCTCGCGCAGTTCGGCGGTGGGCGTGTCGATCCAGCGGTCGGCCGCCGAGACCGAGACCGCGATGTACTGGCCGCCGCCGGACAGGCCGCTCACCTCGGTGCGGTCGAACACCCACTGCACGGGCGAGCCGACGGCCGCGGCGAACGGCTCGTCCCTGCCGTCGACCCGCAGGACGGGCCGGTCGTAGACGACGTGGACGTTGACGATGGGGCTGGAGCCGAGGCCGTCCCACTTCGCCCGCTCCGGGGACGCCTCCTCGGGGACGAGCGACGACGCCACCCGGTGCGGCACCGCGACGACGACGGCGTCCGCGGTCACCGGGGCGCCGTTGACGACGAGCTTCGGCCCGGCGTCGATCGCCTGGACCTTCGCGCCCAGCTCGATCCGCCCGCCGCCGCGCTTGATCTCGGCGGCGGCGACCGTGCCGTGCAGGTCGCCGAGCGGGATGGCGGGCACGCCGATGTCGGCGGCGTCCGAGCGGCCGAGCAGCGCGGTCTGGCACACCATCGCGGCGGGCCCGAGCGCGGCCTCGTCCAGCCGGATGTTGAGCGCGGCCGTGACGAACAGCTCCCACAGCGCCTCGCGCGCCCGCGGCCGCTGGCCATGGGCGGCGAGCCAGCCGCCCATGCCGAACCGGTCGAGCGCCGGGTCGTCCGGGTCGAGCCGGTCGAGCGCGAGCGACGCGCGGACCGCGCGCAGCCGGTCGGCGGGCGGCAGCAGCCGGTAGCCGGCGAGCGCGGGCAGCAGGTGCAGCGGGCCGGGGGCCTTGGCGCGGCGGAGCCGCCCGCCGCCGCCGTCCGGCGTGAGGACGGGGACGTCGAAGCGGTCCTGCACGCGGACCCGGTCCGTCGCGCCCAGCCGCTGGAGCAGCCCCCGGTAGGCCGAGCAGCACTTCAGGAAGATGTGCTGCCCGTTGTCGACGGTCAGCCCGCCGCGGGTGAAGGAGTGCGTGGCGCCGCCGAGCCGGGGGCGCGCCTCGTAGATCGTCGTGCGTATGCCCGTCTCCTGGAGCGCCAGCGCGGTGGTGATCCCGGCGAGGCCGCCGCCGACGATGGCGACGTCCGCCCCGCTCACCGGCGCACCCCGGACATGGCCATCGCGGACACGGCGGCCTTCTCCCATGTGGGCAGGGAGGTGCGGGTGTCCAGCGCGGTCAGCGGGTCGGCCTTGATGCGTTTCAGCAGCTGCCGGTAGATGCCGGCCATCGCCCCGGCGCACGCGGCGCTGCGCCGGTCCAGCATGGGCAGCAGCCGCAGCCCGGTCGCGTACCACTCCTCGGCGCGGCCCGCCTCGAACCGGATGAGGGCCGCCAGCCGCTCCGGGTCGTCGGTGAGCCGGCCGGCCTCGTCCCGCTCCAGCGTGCAGCCGAACCGGGCGAGGTCCTTGGCGGGCAGGTAGACGCGGCCGCTCAGCCCGTCCTCCCGGACGTCCCGCAGGATGTTCGTCAGCTGGAGCGCGACGCCGAGCGCGTCGGCGCGGGGCACGGCCGTCCCGGGGTCGGACGTGCCGAACACGCCGAGCGACAGCCGGCCGATGGACCCGGCGACGCAGCGGCAGTACCAGAGCAGGTCGTCGAAGGTGTCGTAGGTCTCGCCGCGGACGTCGGCCTCGCAGCCGTCGATCAGCTCGCCGAACGCCTCCAGCGGGATCGGGTGGCGGCGCGCGGCGTCCGACAGCGCGACGAGGACCGGGTCGGACGGGTGGGCGTCCGCCTCGGCCAGGCGCTCGCGCTCCTCCGCGAGCCTCGCGAGCCGGGCCGCGGGCGGCGCGCCGTGGTCGTCGCCGATGTCGTCGATGCGGCGGGCGAACGCGTAGACGGCGCTCAGCGCGCGCCGCTTCGGGGCGGGAAGCAGCCGGATCCCGTACGAGAAGTTGCGCGCCTGGGAGCGCACGATGTCCTCGCAGTGCCGGTAGGCACTGGGAGCGTCCATCCCCTCATCTCCTTCCCAATGTCCGCGACCACTCGGCGAGCAGTCGCGTCTTCCTCGGCCGTGGCGGGCTCCCCAGGACGTCGTAGGCGCCGCGTTCCAGGGCGGCGAGGGCGGCGAGTCCGCCCGCGACGTACCCGGCGACGGCGACGCGGGCGAATCCGCGGAGCCGGCCGGTGAGGGCGGCGCCCTCGTCCAGCAGCGCTCCCGCGCGCTTGGCCTGCAGGGCGACGACGCCGCGCAGCCGCGTGGGCGTGGTCCGCGCGGCCAGGTCGTCCTCGGCGCAGCCGAACCGCCGGAGGTCGTCGGCCGGCAGGTAGATCCGGCCGTTGCGGTAGTCCTCGCCGACGTCCTGGCAGTGCTCGATGATCTGCAGCGCGGTGCACACCTTGTCCGACAGGGCGAGCCGGTCGGGGGTGGCGGCGCCGAACACGTGCAGGACGATGTGCCCGACCGGGTCGGCCGAGTAGGCGCAGTAGCCGACCAGGTCGTCGAAGGACGCGTACCGGGTGACCTCCTGGTCGCGCCGGTTGGCCTCCAGGAGGCGGCGGAACGGCTCCGCCGGGATCCGGCACGCGGCGATGGTGCGGGACAGGTCGCGCAGGACGGGCAGCTCCGGGGTCTCGCTCGCGTAGACGCGGTCGAGGTCGCGTTCGACCAGGTCGAGCAGGCCGGCGCGCTCGTCCGGCGGCGCCTCGTCACCGATGTCGTCCACGAGCCGGGCGTAGCCGTAGACGTTCAGCAGGTGCTCGCGATGCCGGGCGGGGAGCAGCCGAGTCGCGACCGGGAAGTTCTCCCTGGACTGCAGTTCGAAGCGGGTGCGGCGCTCCTCGGCCTCGTTCCACAAACGCTCGCTGACGGACATGGCGTTCCTTCGACGACGTTCCTGCGGGGCGGCGGCTGGGGCGTTCATCGATGCCCGATATCCGGGCGATGGCCCGGTAAACATGGTCCATCATGAGGCCCCTGTGACGTACGTCCCCGAACAGCCCCGGGAACCCTCCAGAATATTCGGAATTTGTCGAACCCGGCCGGAAGTGGTCACGCGGGAATATGTCATGGCCGGACCGGCGACCACTGCTGGTCAGCGGATTTTCCCGTTCCGTGATATTGGACTCAAGGTGAGTCTCGCGTCTAACCCCAAGGCTCATTTATGCGAGACGCGAGTCTCATTCCTGCGGCCGGAGCCGGTGGTAAAAATTCGGCAGGCGCCGGGCGGGTGACTCCGCTCCGGGTGCGCCGCGGCGGAGTCACCCGCCGCGCCGGCCGCCGGCCCAGACGGCGATGGCGAGGGCCACCCGGTCCTCGAACTGGAGCGGGTCGCGGCCGGTGAGGGCCTCGATACGGGCCAGGCGGTGGCGGAGCGTGTTCGGGTGCAGGAAGAGGGCGCGGGACGTCGCGCCGACCGCGCCGCCCATGTCGAGGAACGTGCGGAGCGTCTCGGCCAGCCGGGTCCCGTGCGCGCTGTCGTACTCGTCCAGCGGGCGGGCGATCTGCTGGACGAACGGCGCCAGCTGGTCCTGGTCGAGCCGGCCGAGCAGCGCCTGGAAGGTGGCGAGGTCCGAGGCGAGCACGACGCCGCCGCCGCGGCGGCGCGCGGAGTCGAGGGCGGCGAGGCTCTCGGCGAGCGACACCGGCAGGTGGTCGAGCGGGCCGGGGCTGCCGACGCCGGCGGGCTCGGACCAGGCGTGCGAGTCGTTGGTGATGAGCAGCGCGGTGTCGCCGTCCACGCCGAGGACGCCCGGCAGCTCCTCCTCGACGCCCTCCATCGCGATCACGAGCAGCGCGGCCGGGTCGAGCCCGGCGTCGTCGATCCGGGCGCGGAGCGCCTCGGGGGACGCGACGCCCTGCTGGACCATGCGCAGCAGCCGCCCGGTCTCCTCCCGCTCGCGCCGCTCGTCCCGGGTGGACGCGAGCCGCTCGGCGAAGAACTCGGTGAAGCCGAGGAACGGGACCTCGGCCGGCACCTCCAGCAGCGGCAGCCCGAGGCGCTCGCACGCCTCGCGCAGCTCCGCCGGCGACTCGGCGGTCACGTCCCCGGTCCCGTAGCCGATCGCGCTCGCCCGGCCGGCCTTCACCGACTCGGCGAACGCCGTGCAGGCGCCCGGCTCCCGCAGCGACGCGCCGACCGTCAGGACGATCTCGTGGCCGCGCAGGTGGGGCCCGGGATCGCGCAGCTCGGTCGAGTGCGCCCAGCGCAGCGGCCGGTCGAGGCCGCTCTCGCCGGCGACCAGCCGGAGCCGGAAGCGCGGCACCGCGAGGAGCTGCCGGACGGTGTGCTGCGGCACCGCGGAATCGCTGGTCACAGCCTCACCCTCTCACCCCGGGGCGGCGGGGTCGGCGCACGTGACCGTGATTTGGCAGAACCGTGCGTTGGAGAAGGGCACGACGGTCCGGGCGCGGCGCGGTGCGTTCGGCCAACAAACCGCCGCGCCCCTTGCCGCCTGCGGTTATGTCGGGTTTGCCTGGAACTTCGGAGCTATCTTCGGGGTGATCGGATGCGCGAGCGAGTCGCACTCGTCACCGGCGCGGCGAGCGGGATCGGCGCCGCGATGGTGCGCGAGCTGGCCGGGCGCGGCTGGACGACGGCCGGCCTCGACCTCCTCCCGGCGGCGGACGCCCACCACACGGTGGGCGTGGACGTGGTCGTCCCGGAGCAGGTGACCGCCGCCGTCCGGCGGATCGAGCGGGAGATGGGGCCGATCGAGGCGGCGGTGTGCGCGGCCGGGCACTACAGCATCGTCCCGGTGTCCGACATCGCCTGGGCGGACTGGGTCCGGATGCTGCGCGTGCACCTGGGCGGGGCCGTGAACGTGTGCCGGGCCGTGGCGCCCGGCATGGTGGAGCGCGGCCGGGGCACCGTGGTCGCGGTCTCGTCCGACCTCGCCATCGGCGGCGGGGACGGCGAGGCGCACTACTCGGCGGCCAAGGGCGCGGTGATCGGGCTCGTCCGGTCGCTGGCGGCCGAGCTGGCGCCGTCCGGGGTGCGGGTGAACGCGGTGGCGCCCGGCCCGACCGACACGTCCATGCTGCCGCCGGACTCGCCGTGGCGGCGGCCCGCGTACCTGCAGACGCTGCCCACCGGGCGGCTGACGTCCCCGGAGGAGGTCGCGTTCGCCACCGCGTACCTGGTGGAGGAGGCGACGTTCTGCGCCGGGGAGGTCCTCTCCCCCAACTCCGGGGCGGTGATCTGATGGCGGTCGCGCTGGTCACCGGGGCCGGCGGCGGCCTCGGCACCGCGGTCTCGCGGCGGCTCGCCGCGGAAGGCCACCGGGTCGCGCTGAACGACCGCCCGGGCCTGGACCTGTCCGCCCTCGCCGGGGAGCTGGACGGGCTGGCCGTGCCCGCGGACGTCGCCGACCCGGACGCGGTGGCCGCGATGGTCGCGGAGGTCGAGCAGCGGACCGGCGGGCACATCGGGATCCTCGTCGCCGGCGCCACCCGGCTGACCACGGCACCGTTCGGCGAGCACGACCTGGACGACTGGTGGCGGGTCATCGACGTCGACCTCGGCGGCACGTTCGCGTGCGCGCAGGCCGTCATGCCCGGGATGGTGGAGCGCGGCGGCGGCCGGATGGTCCTGGTCGCGTCCGAGGGCGGGCTGATCGGCCGGCCGGGGGCGACCGCCTGCTCGGCGGCCAAGGCCGGGATCGCCACGCTCGCCAAGTCGCTCGGCCGGGAGCTGGCGCCGCTCGGCATCGCGGTGAACGCGATCGCGCCGAGCGTGATCGACACGCCGCGGCTGGCGGCGCAGGCGGAGGCGGCCGGGGTGCCGCCCGCGGAGTTCCGCGCCGCGCAGACCGCGCGGGTGCCGCTCGGGCGCATCGCGGCGCCGGACGAGATCGCGGCGGCGGTGGCGTTCCTCGCCGACGAGCGGATGCCGACGCTCGTCGGGCAGATCCTGCACGCCAACGGCGGCACCACCAGGGCCCGCGCCTGAGGCGGCGGTCAGCCGGGCAGGGCCGCCGCCGAGCGCGCGACGTCCTCTTCGAGGACGGCGAACAGGTGCCGGGGCAGGTCCATCGGGGACAGCTCCAGCATGTCGGGGCGGCTCGCGGCGGAGGCGACGGCGGCGCGGGCCTCGCTCTTGGTGAGCGCCCGGCCGGCGGCCTTCTGGAGCGCGATGAGCCCCTCCCGCCAGCCGTTGCCGAGCTTGCCGTGCGCCCGCGCGTAGATGTGCCCGAGGACGCGGCCGGCGCCCGGCGGTTCGTCGTCCGGCGCCGTCCTCTCCGCGAGGACGACGGCCTGGCCGGGGCCCGGCGTGCCGCGCAGGAACCGGGCGATGCGGTACTTGGGCCCGATGAGCCGGGCGAACTCCCGCTGCCCCTCCGCGTCCTTCAGGAAGGGCAGGTCGTTGCGGCACACGAGGGCGGCGCGGCGCGCGTTGGCGGCCAGCAGCGCCCGGACCGCCGACGCCCCGAAGCCCGGATACAGGTTGACCAGGACGGTGCCGTGGTCCCGCAGGTGCCGGGGCAGCGGCGCGCCCAGGAACGCGGGCAGCCCGATCCGCCGGCCGGGGGCGTCCGCGGGCCAGTCGTCGCCGACCAGCAGCGGCTGCTCCCCTGGGCCGGCGCCGAGTTCGACGACCCGGGCGGCGGCCTCGCCGTCCAGGCCCGCGGCCGCCTCCACCGACTGGGCGCCATGGGTGTACAGGGCCGCCCTCGGGTCGTCGGCGGCGGCCCTGGCGGCGGCGGCCGTCCGCCGGGTGGGGCGCAGCACGTAGAGCGCCGCCGCGCTGCCGACGGCCTGCGCGCCCGCGTACCGGTTGAAGTTCGGAAGCACCGCCTCGTACGCGAGGTGCAGCGGGTTCAGCGCCTTCTGGACGGCCAGCCCGAGCGCCGGCTGCCGCTCCCCGAACCCGTAGGCGAGCAGGACGCGCCCGTTGCGGTGGTCGCGCAGCCCCTGCAGGCCGCGCGCGACGAAGAGCCGGACGCCCTCCGGCGTGTACGGCGGGTCGGTGAACACCAGGTCGGCGGACTCCCCCAGCGCGGCGGGCAGCCCCAGCCGCAGGTCGGCGAACAGGCAGCGCACGTCCCAGCCGCGCCGCGCGGCCTCCGCGTCGATGAATTCGAGCAGCCGCTCGTCGACGTCCACGACGCTCGCCCGCAGGCCGGGCGCCCCGCCGGCGAGGAACAGGCCCAGCGAGGTCAGGTCGTGGTCGCCGGCGAAGAGCACGTGCGCGCCGGTCAGGTCGAAGCCGTCGAGCATGAACCGGGCCCGCTTGACCACGGTCTCGGCGGTGGCGGGCACGTGGTCGAGCGCCTGCACCGGCGGCGGCGCGGCGCCGATCAGCCGGTCCATCGCGGCGAGGACGGCCGGGTCGCGGCGCGCGGGCTCCGCCCACGGGTCCCGGACGCCGAACGGCTCCCCGGCGCCGAACACGCCGCGGTATTCCCCGACGTGCCGCTTCCCGATGCGCCTTCCGTCCCCGGACGATTCGAGATGCGGCTCCAGGGCCCGGAAAACCGCCTCCACCGTCCGCCGCGACGTTCCGGTAAGGGAGACGACGTCTTCGACGGTGCGGAATTCTCCGGCGGCCAGCAGGCGGCCGATCTGGTCGATGCGGCGGGCATCGATCCCGAATTCGTCCCGCACCGCGCGGACGGCCTCCACCGGCGTTCGCCGCTGCGGCGGCTCGCCATTCGTCATCGGTCGCCTGCTTCGCTCGGGGTGGACGGTTGACGGACCGATCCTAGGCTCACCCGGCCCGCGAGGGCGGGGCGCGCATCACGCCGGCGCCGCCGGCGCATACCGCCGACACCGAGAATGTGATGCCACGTTTATCGGTAATTTATTTTGTTCTGTTATGCTTGCGTTATCGGCCGGTATGTTCCTTGCCGACGAAATTCGTCGGCGAAAGGGGAACGGGTCGATGGACGAGGGACGGGCCAGCATGACGGCGCTCGCTTCGGCGGCGGCGCGGGCGGCCCACCTGACGGCGGACGGCACGCCGAAGATCTTCACGGACACGGTCGCGGGGCCGCTGCTCGGCGGCCTCGCGGACGAGATGATCGGGTACCACCGGGCGCAGGGGGAGCACATCATCCTGGCCGGGACCAGGGCGATCACCACCGTCCGGGCCCGGTACGCCGAGGAGCGGCTCGCCGGGCACGCGCAGTACGTGATCCTCGGCGCGGGCCTCGACACCTACGGGTACCGCGCGGAACCGGGCATCGACGTGTTCGAGGTCGACCACCCGGCGACGCAGGAATGGAAGAAGGGGCTGCTGGCGGCGGCCGGCGTCGAGGTGCCCGAGCGGGTCGCCCTCGTCCCCGCCGACTTCGAGGCGGAGGAACCGTTCCGCAAGCTCGCCGCAGCCGGGTTCGACCCGGCGAAGCCCGCCCTGGTGAGCTGGCTCGGCGTCAGCTTCTACCTCAGCCGCGACGCCGTGGCGGCGACCCTCGGCGAGATCGGCCGGCTCGCCCCCGGCACCGAGCTCGTCATGGACTACGCCCTCCCGGAGGGCCTGCGGGACGCCGAGGGCGACGCCTACGCGGAGATCGCCGCGCAGGTCGTCGGGGAGAACGCCGAGCCCTACAGGTCGCACTTCTCCCCCGAGGAGATCGACGCGCTGCTCAAGGACCACGGCTTCGAGGTCGCCGAGAACGTGACGCTGGAGCGCGCCGTCCCGCCCGAGACGTGGCGGCGGGCCGACGCCCTGCGCCCGTTCGACTACTTCCGCCTGGTGAGGGCCGTCGTCGCGGGATGACCGGCGATTTCGCCGATGCCCGGGGGCCGGCCCGCGTGCGGACAATGTGCGCGTCCTGGAGCCGGCCCCCGGCTCCGCCCCCGTTTCCGGGGAGCCGGCTCCCGGCTCCTCCCCCCGAACAGGAGCGAACCGACGTGCACCTCATCCCCCGGCGTGCGGCGAAAACGCTGCTCGCCACAGCGCTGACCGCGACCGCCCTCGCCGTCCCGCAGGCCGCGCGGGCGGCCGACAACCCCTACGAGCGCGGCCCCGCGCCGACCGAGCGCAGCATCGAGGCGCTGCGCGGCCCGTTCGCGACGTCCCAGACGAGCGTCTCCGGGCTGAGCGTCTCCGGCTTCGGCGGCGGGACGATCTACTACCCGACCAGCACCGCCGAGGGGACGTTCGGCGCGGTCGCGGTGGCGCCCGGCTTCACCGCCGACCAGAGCAGCATGGCCTGGCTCGGCCCGCGGCTCGCCTCGCAGGGCTTCGTGATCTTCACGATCGACACCCTCACCCGCCTCGACCAGCCCGACAGCCGCGCCCGGCAGCTGGAGGCCGCGCTCGACTACCTCACGCAGCGCAGCAGCGTCCGCAACCGGATCGACGCCTCCCGGCTCGGCGTGATGGGCCACTCGATGGGCGGCGGCGGCACGCTGGAGGCCGCCGAGGACCGGCCGCAGCTGCAGGCGGCGATCCCGCTCACCCCGTGGGACCTGCAGAAGAACTTCTCGAACGTGCGCGTGCCCACCATGATCATCGGTGCGCAGGCCGACACGATCGCGCCCGTCGCCACGCACTCCAAGCCGTTCTACACGAGCATCCCGGAGTCGTCGGAGAAGGCGTACCTGGAGCTCGCGGGCGCCAGCCACTTCGCGCCGAACATCTCCAACACGACGATCGCGAAGTACAGCATCTCGTGGCTCAAGCGGTACATCGACAACGACACCCGCTATGACCAGTTCCTGTGCCCCGGCCCCGGCCGGGACCTGAACATCTCCGAGTACCGGGACACCTGCCCGAACTCCTAGCCGCTCACCGGCCGGGCCGCCCGCCGCCTCCCCGCACGGGCGGCCCTTCGGCGTCGTCGTCCGGGCCGTGCAGCCGCAGCGCGCTCAGCGCGAGGGCCAGCTCGACGAGGTCGCCGGGGCGGGTGAGCGTCCGCCCGGTCAGCTGCTCGATCTTGCGGAGCCGGTTGAGGACGGTGTTGCGGTGGCAGAACAGCCGGTCTGCGGCGCGGGCCGCGGAGCCGTCGCACTCCAGCCAGGTCTCCAGCGTCGTCAGCAGGACGTCCCGGAACGCGGGGTCCACGTCGCCGAGGCCGCCGAGCGCGACATGGCCGAGCCGCCCGGCGAGGCGCGGCTGGGACAGCACGAGCGCGTCGGGCAGGCGCCGGTCCAGGCGGGCGATCTGGTTGCCGGGGCCGCGGCACGTCCGCAGCGCCAGCTCGGCGAACCAGCGCGCGCCGCCCAGCTCGGCGAGCGACCCGACGACCGGGCTGACGCCGGCGTGCGAGCGCGCGTAGGGGCGGACGGCGGCGACGAGGTCGTCCAGCCCGGCACTGCCGAGCGCGACCAGCGCGACCTGCGCGTCGGTGCGCAGCCGCCAGATGAACCGCATGCCGCCGGTGTCGGCGGGACGGCGGTCCACGCCGTCCCCGAAACCGCACTCGGCGCCCAGCATCACGACGGCGTACCGCCCCGTCGCGGGCAGGCCGAGGACGGACGTGGCGGTCGACAGCAGCCCGCCGTCGGCGCCCTGCCCGTCCAGCAGCGCGTCCACGATCGCCTGCACCCGCTCCTCGCTGCGCCGCGCCAGCGCCAGCTCGGTGCGGTGGTAGGCGGCCGCGGCGGCGCCGGACTGCTGGTCGATGGTGTCCCACGTGCGGGTCGCCTGCCGGATCAGCGCCGGGACGTTCTCCGGGTCGTGCTGCCCGACGACTTCGACGACCGCCTCCCAGAACACCCGCCCGGCGAGCCGGTAGGAGCGCAGCAGCTGGTCGAGCGGCTGCCCCTGGTGCGCCCGGCGCTGCCCGAGGCGCCGCGCCCAGTCGAGGTCGGCGCGGCCGCGGCTCGGATCGAGGATGGTCCGGAAGCCGTGTCCGAACCCGGTGTGGCACATCTCCCACACGTCGTGGCGGAACGCGTCGTCGCGGCCGCCCCGGTCGCCGGACAGGATCTCGGCGGCGAGCCTGTCGGCGAGGTCGGGCAGCCGGTCGGAGAGGCGCAGCACCGCCTTCCGCATGATCGTCCGGTCGGCGTCGACCTGCCCGGCCAGTTCGGTCCGTCCTCCCGTCATCGAGGGCCACCTCCAGCACAACACGGGGGCCTCATGGTGACATCACGGGCGCGTACGGGCCATCTTCGGGGGGCCGGACTGTGCGGGCGCACAACCGGGGCCGGTCCGGATTGCGCCGCGGCCACGCGACGGAAACTCGCTCTGGACCCGCGGCGGGTGGTCGTGCTGATCTATGGTCCCCTTCCCTTTTGAGACCCCGTCCAATAGAGGAGCCCCCTACGGCCCCCGGGCCGAGGTCAGTTCCCCGTCGAGGAGGGACCGGCATGACCCACCCCCTGCACGGACGCGAACGCGAGACACGGGCGATCGAGGCGATGCTCGACCGGGCCCGCGGCGGGCACGGCGGAGCCCTGGCCGTCGCCGGCGACCCCGGCGTCGGCCGGACGGCGCTGCTGGAGGCGGCCGTCCGCGCGGCCGGGCCCGCCTTCCGGACGATCGGGACCACCGGCGTCCCCGGGGAGACGTCCGTCCCGTACGCGGGGCTGCACCGGCTGCTGCGGCCGCTCGCCGCGGAGACCGCGCAGCTGCCGCCCGCGCACCGCGGCGCGCTCGGCACGATCATGGACGGCACGCCGAGCGCCGCGCGGTTCGTTCTCTACACGGCGGTGTGCGAGCTGCTCAGCCTCACCGCGCGCGGCGGCCCACTGCTGTGCTGGGCGGACGACGTGCAGTGGCTCGACCCCGGCTCGCTGGAGGTGCTGGCGTTCGCGGCGCGCCGCGTCCAGGACGAGCCGATCGCCGTGCTGTTCGCCACCCGCGACGACGCGGGCGACGCGGGCGGGCTCGCCGGCATCCCGCGGCTGCGGCTCGCGCCGCTCGACGAGGAGGCGAGCCGCCGCGTCTTACAGGACGCGATCGGCTCCGGCCCCGCCGGCGGCAGCCTGGACGGCACCGGCGGCGACCTCGCCGAGGAGATCGTCGACCTGGCGTGCGGGCGGCCCCTCGCGATCCGGGAGCTGGCCGCCGCGCTGACGACCGCGCAGCTGTCCGGGGCCGCCCGGCCGCCGCGCGCGCTTCCCGCGGGCAGCGCCCTGCGCGCCCTGCACCGCCGCCGCTACCTCGACCTGCCGGCCGGTGCGCGGCGGCTCGTGCTGATGGCGGTGGCCGAGGAGTGGATCGGCGCCGGCACGATGGCGCGCGCCGCCCGGCGGGACGGCGCGGACCCGGCCGACCTCGACGCGGCCCGCGAGTCGGGCCTGCTGCGGTTCGAGGGCGAGGGCGTCGCGGTGCGCGACCGGCTCGTCCGGTCCTCGCTGTGGGCGGACGCGTCCCGGGAGGAGCGGCGGGACGCGCACGCGCTGCTCGCCGAGGTGCTCGACCGGGAATGGCAGCGGCCCCGGCGGATCTGGCACCGCGCCGCCGTCACCGGCGAACCCGACGACCGGGTCGCCGCCGAGCTCGCGGACGCGGCGGGCGCGGCCCAGCGCGCCGGGCGCTACGCCGACTCGTGGCGGCTCTGGCGGCGCGCCGCGACGCTCACCGTGGAGCACCGCGTCCGCACCGACCGGTTCCTGTGCGCCGCCGGGGACGCGTGGGCGAGCGGGCGGTCCCGGCGGGCCCGCGCCATGCTCCGGCAGGTCCGCCCGCCCGCCTGCGACGTGACGCGCGCCGCCCGCGCCGCGCTGCTGCGCGGCGAGATCGAGGTCGCGGCGGGCTGCCCGGCGACGGCGGTCCCCGTGCTGCGGGACGCGGCCGAGCGGCTCGCCGGGTCGGACGCGGAGGCGGCGCGGACCGCGCTGATGTGGGCCGCCGAGGCCGCCGACGCGTCCGGCGACGCGCACACCTACCTGGAGATCGCCGACCGGGCGGCGTCCCTGCCGCCCGCCGGCGACGCGCGCGGGGAGCTGATGCTCGCCTACCTCGGCGGCATGGCGGCCACCGTCCGCGGCCGGTACCGGGAGGCGGCGGAGCGGCTCGGCACCGCCGCCCGGCTCGGCGCGGACATCGCCGACCCGGCCGCGCGGGCGTGGGCGGCGCTCGCCGCGTTCGCGCTGGGCGACGGGCCGCGCACCCGCTCCCTCGCCGCCGAGGCCGTCGCGTCCGCGCGGCGGGCCGGCAACGCGCCCGCCGAGTCGTACGCGCTGCTGGTCGCCGGGCGGTGCGAGGCGCTCCTCGGGCACCCGCCGGCGCCCATCGCCGCCTGCCACGACGGGCTGCGGCTCGCCCGCGCCACCCGGCTGCACGGCCACGCCACCGAGCAGCTCGCCACGCTCGCGCTGACCGCCGCGTTCAACGGCGACGCGGCCGCGGCCGACGCGCACCTGGCCCGGCTCACCGGCACCGCCGACCGGCGCGGCCTCACCCGCGCCGCCGCGCTCGGCACGTGGGCGCCCGCCTGCCTGGACCTCGCCGCGGACCGCCCCGCCGACGCCGCCGCGCGGCTGCGGCTGCCGGGCGGCGCCGGGCTCGCCCATCCCCCGTCGCGGCTGTTCGCCGTCCCGCACCTGGTCGAGGCGCTGGTGCGCACCGGCGACCACGAGCGGGCCGCGCGCGCCTACGAGCACTTCCGCCGCTGGACCGACGGCATCGGCTCGGCGCCCGGGCGGGAGGCGCTCAGCCGCCGCTGCCGCGCCCTGCTCGCGGAACGCGACGCCGAGGCGGAGGAGCACTTCACCGAGGCCCTGCGGCTGCACGAGGCCGCCGGGGCGGTGTTCGAGCTCGCCCGCACGGAGCTGCTGTACGGGCACCGGCTGCGGCGCGGCCGCCGGCCCCGCGCCGCCCGCGGGCACCTGCGCGCCGCGCTGCGGATCTTCGAGCGGTACGGCGCCGTCCCGTGGGCCGCGCAGGCCGGCGCGGAGCTGCGCGCCGCCGGCGAGACCGTCGCGCCCCCCGCCGCGGCGCCGCCCGTCCCCGAGCGGGGGGCGGGGACGGGCGGCGCGCGGGGCGCGGAGTCCGCGCCGCCGCGTGCGGCGAACGGGTTCGGGAAGCTGACCGCGCAGCAGGCGCACATCGCCCGGATGGCCGCCGAGGGCGCCACCAACCGGGAGATCGCGGCGCGGCTGCTGCTCAGCCCGCGGACGATCGACCATCATCTCCGCAACGTCTTCACCCGGCTCGGGATCCGGTCGCGCGTCGAGCTGGCCCGCCTCATCCGCTGAGCCCGCCGGGGCGGGTCAGACCTCCTCGTACTCCTCCTCGCGCGCCTTGGCGTTCTTGGCGGACGACGACTTGGCGTTGCTCTTGGAGGTGCTCGACGACTTCGGGCTCTCCTTGGAGCCGTCCTTCGCGGACGTCTCCTCCTCGACGGCCTCCTCGTGCGTCCGGACGACCTCGCTGTCGCGGATCTCGCCGCGCCAGCCCTCGATCTCGTCCGCGCGGGTCAGCGACTGCGTCATCACGTACCGGCGGAAGTGCTTGAGTTCGAGGCGGGCCCGGCGGCCCTGCGCGCGCCAGAGGTTCCCGGTCTTCTCCATGAAGCCCTGCGGGTGGTATTCGAGGACGACCAGGACGCGGGTCAGGTTCGGGGACAGCTCATGGAAGCTGACCGTCCCGTCCACGTGCCCCTTCGGGCCCTTCGAGCGCCACACGATGTGGTCGTCGGGGACCTGCTCGATGATCGTGGACTCCCAGGTCCGGGCGGACCAGAAGATCTTCGCCTTCCAGTTCAGCTTGGTCTCGTCGGCCTGGTCGACGCTGATGACCTTCTTCATGAAGGACGGGTAGTCCTGGAACTGCGTCCACTGGTCGTAGACGAGGCGGCGCGGCGCGCCCACGTCGATGTGCTCGACGATGTTGGTGACCTTCACCTTCTTGCCGCCGCCGCCCTTGCCGCCCTTCTTGCCGTCGCCGTCGTCCTTGCCCTTGCCGCCGGGGAGGGCGCCGCCGACCGTGCTCTTGAGCTGGCCGAGCACGCCGTGCCCGTTGTCCTTGCTCTCGTTCTTGCTCTCGTTCTCGCGCTCGTCCTTGCCGCCCTCGTCCTGCTTCTTGGACTCGGTCTTCTCGGGAGACTCGGCCTTCTCCTCGCCGGGGTCGCCGCCGGGGTTCCGGTCCTGCCCGCCCCCGCGCCCGCCGAGGGCCCGGCTCGCCGCGACGGCCGCGCCGGCGCCGAGCAGGACGCCGCCCGCGGCGCCCACGGCCCGCCCGCCAGGCAGGCCCTTCGGGAGGTTCTTGGAGAGACGGCCCAGGTCGGGGATGCGCTTGCGGCGCCCGCCGGGGAGATGCTTGGTGATCTGTCCGATGGGCGCCCGGCCCATCAGGCTTCCGCGTGCCATTGTGTGTCTACCTCACTCGGGGGTTGTGACGATCTCGCCGTCGCGGATCTCGCCTCGCCAGCCCTCGACCTCGTCGGGGCGGGTCAGCGCCTGTGTCATCACGTGACGGCGGAAATGCTTCAGTTCAAGGCGGGCCCGGCGGCCCTGCGCGCGCCAGAGGTTGCCGGTCCGCTCGAAGAGACCGGCGGGGTGGTACTCCAGGACGAGCAGGACGCGGGTCAGGTCGGGGGTCAGCTCGTGGAAGCTGACGGCCCCGTCCACGTGGCCCTTCGGCCCCTTGGAGCGCCACACGATGTGCTCGTCGGGGACCTGCTCGGTGATCGTCGACTCCCACGTCCGGCTGGACAGGAAGATCTTCGCCTTCCAGTGCAGCTTCTCGTCGGACGCCTGGTCGACGCTCTCGACCTTCTTCATGAAGGACGGGTAGTCCTGGAACCGCGTCCACTGGTCGTAGACGAGGCGGCGCGGCGCGCCCACATCGATCTGCTCGACGATGTTGGTCGGTTTCCCCCTTCGCCCACGCCCGAAGATGCCGGCGAGGGTCTCCTTCAGGGCCGTCCAGCCGAAGCTCAGCAGCGCGCGGAGCGGGGACTTGCCGTCCCGCAGCGCCTTCACCCCGGCCAGCGCGGCCTTGCCCAGCGGACCCGCCTGTTCGGCCTTCGCGACGAGACGCCGGGTCTCGCGCTCCAGCCGCCGCTCGGCCCGGCGCAGGACGCGGCGGCCGAGGCGCCGGGCCGACAGGGCCGCGGCGACCCCGCCCGCGCCCGCGGCGGCGCCGAGCGCCGTGCCGGCGGCGGTGCCGGTCCGGAATCTCATGTCCTGTCCACCTCGTCGTCCACTCGGATACGGCGCCGGGTTACCCGGTCAAGACCGGGCAAAACAGGCCGCAGGCCAACAACGAGGCATTCCGGTACAACGATCGTCGGCTCCGGCGTCCCCGACAGGACCGGCCGAGCGCGTCAGAAGGGCTGGGGGCGTCGGTTGCTCGGCCCGCGCCGGCGCCTAGGAGGTGAGGTGGCCTTCGAGGATGGTCTGGGTGATCTGGGGGCGGTCCCAGAGGGCCAGCAGCTCGTTGGCGAGGGACACGACCGGCAGCGGGTGGCGGTCGCCGTGCACCTCGATCGCGGCGGCGGAGAGGCTGCGCGGGACGGCTCCGGCGTCCAGGAGGACGCGCCACTCGTCCGGGCCGAGCTCCAGGAACTCCAGGCCGGTCAGCTTGGCGATCTCCAGCGGGTCGGCGAGCGTCCCGGGGTAGGCGGTGAGGGTCCGCAGCCGGGGCAGCCCGGCCAGCGGGGCGAGGCTCAGCGGCTCCCCCTCCCAGACGCCGATGCTGACGACCTCCAGTTCCGGGTGGGCGGCGGCGTGGACGCTCGGCAGGTCCCGGTAGTTGATCCTGGCCACGGCCGGCGAATCGTCCCTCCGGTCGGAGCGCGGTTCGTCGCGGCCGTTCACCACGAGGTCGGTGAGCGAGTCGGCCAGCAGGTCGGCGCCGATGCTCTGCTCATGGCCGATCATGATGATCTGCCCCACGCGGCCGGCCGGGCCCGGGGTCAGGTCGACCGCCAGCCGGTCGCCGCCGCCGTTGTCGCCGAAGGCGATCCAGCCGGGCGAGCCGACCACCCCCTGCACCGCCGCGCCGGGCGGGGTGACGACCGCCTCCTGCGCCGCGAACCGCCACGGGCACGGGCGGGACGGCGGGTCGGCGATGTACACCTCCTCCAGCGGGAACAGCTCGCAGCCGACCGCCTCGGCGGCGCGTTCGGCCGCCTCGTAGTCGTCGCCCCAGTCGTCCCACCGTCCGCGCATGACCCGGTAGAGCGCCTTCAGCTCGGCGGGCAGCGCGACGCCGAGGCGGGCCTCCGCCGCGGCGATCTCGGCCTCCGTGGCGCCGGTCGCGCCGGGGAGCCGCTCGCGGAGCGTCCGTCCCAGCAGGGCCGGGTCCGCGGACGGGGCCGGCGCCGCGCCGGGCACCGGGTCGGGGAGGCGGCGCCAAGGCTCCGGGACGGCCTGGTCGACCAGGACGAGGGCACCCGGGTGCGGCCCGATGCCCGCTTCGACGGCGGGGCTGGGATCGAGGAGGTAGAGGACGGTCCGCCCGGTCGGCCCGATCTCCGCGACGAAGGAGATCTCCTCGTCGTCGGCGAGGGCGCTCTGCACGCGTCCGACCGCGTCGAACTCCTCCTGCATGTCCTCGACCTGGAGAGCGCGGCCGGGCGGCGGAAGGCGCGGCGGGAGGGGCAGGCTCCACCCGTAGCGGCCGATCCGCCCGGCGATGTGGCCGTCCGGGGCGGCGAGGGCCTTCGCGTTGCCCGCGCGCAGGAGCCGCAACAGGGGCTCCCAGGTGCCGAAGTCGTTGATCGCGGGCAATGGCGCCTCCCGGTCCCTCCGTGATCGTGGCGGCAATTATCACGGAAGATCGCACGGGCGGCCGGGGATTGGCCGCATTGCCGGGTTGTCCGGGGCGCGGTGCCCGTGCGAGCGTGAAGCGTGGTCGACGTTTCCGAGCGTGTGCGGCGCCGTGTCCGTGCCGACTTCCCGCACCACGTCCCGCAGGTGACCGAGGCTCTGGCGGGGCTGACCAGCGATGTCTTTCGCGGCGAGCCTCGCGATTCCATCCATGTCGAGCGAATTCAGGTCGCCGCTCTCGTGCTGGCCCGAGGGCATCTGGGCGAGCTGGACGAGGCGATATCGCTCGGCCGCACGGATTGGCGGGACCTGCTCGTCGCCGCCGGCCTGGCGGACGAGGGCTGGCAGGAGCTCGTGGAGAACGAGCTGGCGGTCGATCCCGCGCCTCATGCGTGGATCGTTCCCGGCAGGAGGCGACCGAAGTCCTGACGCCGCTCGATCGGCGGTCAGGCGCGGAGTGACCGGGTGATGGCGTGCTGCCAGTCCGTCAGGAAGGCCGGGTAGCCGGCGGCGAATTCACGGAGGCCGGGCGCGGCGGCCTCGGTCAGTGCGGTGAGCTCGTATGTGACCGTCACTTCGGTTCGTCCGCCCGTTCCGTTCAGGCTGACGGTGACCGTTCCGGCGGTGGTCTGCGGGGTGACGCGGGCGTAGCGGATGCGGCGGCCCGGGGTGCTGTCGAGGACGATCCACGTGGTGGCGTGTCCGTGGGCATCGGTCTGGAAGACCGTCCCCGGCACGGCGTCGTCGGTGACGGGCAGGGGAAAGCGCGGCTTCCAATGCGCGGCCCAGCGTTCTTCGCCCCGCGCGGTGAACAGCTCGAACGCCCGGTCGGGCGGGAGCGGGACGGTCAGGCGGCCGGTGAGCCGGTACTGGGCGTCGGTCGCGGCGCTCATCATGAATCGTCCAGCGTGTGCGCGTCCGCGGCGGTGAGCGTCAGGCCGTAGACGTCCTTGAGCTGCTCGATCTTGGCGAGGGTCTCCGCGGAGAAGGGCGCCTTGCCCTCGAAGGCGTGCAGCGCGATGCCCTCGACGAGGTCGCCCAGGGACAGGTCGAGGTACTCGGCCAGCGCCTTCAGGACCTTCAGCACGTTGCGCTCGATGCGCAGGCCGGTCTGCACCCGCTCAACTGTTACCATGGTAACAATGTAACACGCTCGTCCGGCCTCCGCTCCGGGCGGCCGTCCTCCGGACGTCACGGGTAGGGCGGTACTCCCTGGGGCGTCAGGGGGTGATGACGAGTTTGCCGCGCGTGTGGCCGCCGCGGCTGGCGTCGAACGCGGCGCCCGTCTCCTCCAGCGGGAACGTGCCGGCCACCTCGACCGCGAGCGCGCCGCGGTCGGCGAGACGGGCCAGCTCGGCGAGCTTCGCGCCGTTCGGGCGGACCCAGATCCACTGGCCGCCGTGCTCGTCCACGGTGGGGTCGGCGACGGACACGTGGCGCCGGATCATCGGCCTGGCCGGGCAGTACGCGGCCGTCGAGGGGGCGATGACCGGCCGCGAGAACCTGGAGATGACCGCCCGGCTGTTCGGCCTGAGCCGGCGGGCCGCCCGCGCGGCCGCCGGCGACGTCCTCGACCGGCTGTCGCTCGGCGGCGTGGCGGACCGGCTCGTCCGCACCTATTCGGGCGGGCTGCGCCGCCGCCTCGACCTCGGCGCGAGCCTGGTCGGCGCGCCGCGCCTCCTGCTGCTGGACGAGCCCACCACCGGGCTCGACCCGCGCAGCCGCATCGAGCTGTGGGACGCCATCGGCGACCTGGTGGCGAACGGCACGAACGTCCTGCTGACCACCCAGTACCTGGACGAGGCCGACCATCTCGCCGACCACGTCGTCATCATCGACTGCGGCCGCGTCGCCGCCGAGGGCTCGCCCCGCGAGCTGAAGGCCCGGATGGGCGGCGACCTGATCGAGATCCACGTCCGCGGCCACGCCGCCCTCGAACCGGCCGCGGACGCCCTGCGGGCGGTCGGCGACGTCCACACCGATCCGGCGTCGCTGCTGCTGACGCTCACGGCGGAGAACGGCCCCGACGACCTCATGAAGGCCGCCCATGCACTGGCCGACCACCGCGCCGTCATCGAGGACATGACCCTCCGCCGCCCGACGCTCGACGAGGTCTTCCTCGCCCTCACCGCCCCCGCCCAGACCACCACCGCATGACCAGAGGAGATCACCGTGGCAGTAACGCAGGCGTCCGGCGGGTCCGGGCTGGGGGCGGCGAGCTGGGTCATCGCCCAGCGCGGGGTCCGGCGCACGCTCCGGACGCCGCAGATCATCGTGATGGGGCTCGTCCAGAGCATCGCGTTCCTGCTGATCTTCCGCTACGTGTTCGGCGGGGCGATCGGGACGGGCGGCATCGGCTACGTCGACTACATGATCCCCGGGCTGCTGACGGTGAGCGGGCTGTTCGCCGGGATGAGCGCGGCGGTGGCGGTCGCCGATGACCTGGCGTCCGGCCGCCTCGACCGCCTCATGTCGCTGCCGATGCCGCGCACGGCCGTCATCGCCGGGCAGGTCGCGGCGGACACGGTGCGCGTCGCGCTGATCCTCGCGGTGAGCACCGCGCTGGCCTTCGCCGTGGGGTTCCGGGTGCACGCGGGCTGGGCGCCGGCGCTCGCCGGGTTCGGCCTGTGCGTCCTCTTCGGGTTCGCGTTCGTGTGGATGTTCGTCGCGCTGGGGCTGCTCACCGCGAACCCGCAGGCGGCG
The DNA here is from genome assembly GCF_044508335.1 of Actinomadura sp. Lineage (NCBI taxonomy): Bacteria > Bacillati > Actinomycetota > Actinomycetes > Streptosporangiales > Thermomonosporaceae > Actinomadura > Actinomadura sp. The sequence continues at coordinate 14,984 of NZ_JBIQHY010000016.1, read as the reverse complement.
CAGGGCGCCGGGTTCCTGGCGCTGCCGCTGAGCTTCGTGTCCAGCGCCTACGTGCCGGTGGACACGATGCCCGGATGGCTGCGGGGCTTCGCGGAGAACCAGCCGGTCACTGTCATGATGGACACCGTCCGAGTCCTGACGCAGGGCGAGGCGGCGTCCGCGCTGCTCGGCCACGGCGCCGCCCACTACGTGCCGCGGGCGCTGGCGTGGACCGCCGGGATCATCGCGGTCTCCGGCCTCGTCGCCGTCACCCGCGCACGCCGGACGTGAGGCTGCGACGCCCCGCACGGGGCCGGAGGGGGGACGGCGTGAGCGGTGAACGCGCGTCGATCGAGGTGGACGAGTTCCTGCCGCATCCGCCGGCCAAGGTGTGGCGGGCGCTCACCGAGCCCGACCTGCTGGCCCGCTGGCTGATGCCGAACGACTTCAAGCCCGTCGTGGGGCACCGGTTCACGTTCAGCGCCCCGCCGATCCCGAACGTCGGCTTCGACGGGAGGATCGCCTGCCGGGTCCTCGACATCGACGAGGAGCGCCTCCTGCGCATCACCTGGAACGGCGGCGGCCTCGACACGACGGTGACGTGGCGGCTCACCCCCGAGGGCCGCGGCACCCGCCTGTTCATCGAGCACGCGGGCTTCGACCTGGACGACCCCGTCAACGCGTTCGCGTTCCGCGGCATGGGCAGCGGCTGGCGCTCCGGCGTCCTCCGCGCCCTCAACCGAACCCTCACCGCCCTCCCTTGACCCCGGCCCGAACCGGCCCTCGCCGCCCCCGCACTGCCGGGTCCGGGCCGGGTCCATGGCCGTCCGGGCGCTTTGACACTCGCGGCGCCGTCGCGGCTTCTCGGCGCGTGTCGAGGGAAGGCTCGGCGCTTGTCTGGGCGGGCTCGGCGCATGCTGAGGGCGGGCTTGGCGCGTGTCCAGGGCAGGCTCGGGGAGTCAGAGGGGCGGGCTCGGGGAGTCAGAGGGCGGGCTCGGGTTCCAGCGGCGGGGTGTTGGCGAACTGGGTGTTGTGGAGGTCGGCGTAGCGGCCTTCGGCGGCGAGCAGCTCGTCGTGGGCGCCCTGTTCGACGATCCGGCCGTCCTCGATGACGAGGATCTCGTCGGCGGCGCGGATCGTGCTCAGCCGGTGGGCGATGACGATGGCGGTGCGGCCGTCGAGCGCCTCGGCCAGGGCCTCCTGGACGGCGGCCTCGGAGGTGGAGTCGAGGTGGGCGGTGGCCTCGTCCAGGATGACGACGCGCTGGCGGGCGAGGAGGAGGCGGGCGATGGTGAGGCGCTGGCGCTCGCCGCCGGAGAGGCGGTAGCCGCGCTCGCCGACGATGGTGTCGAGGCCGTCCGGCAGCCCCTCGACGAGGGTGTCGAGGCGGGCGCGGCGCAGGACGTCCCAGAGCTCGTCGTCGGTGGCCTCGGGCCGGGCGAGCAGCAGGTTCTCCCGGATGGACTCGTGGAACAGGTGGCCGTCCTGCGTGACCATGCCGAGGGTTTCGCGGATGGCCTGGAAGGACAGGTCGCGGACGTCCACGCCGCCGAGCCGGACGGCGCCGGAGTCGACGTCGTAGAGGCGCGGCAGGAGCTGGGCGATCGTCGACTTGCCCGCGCCCGAGGAGCCGACCAGCGCGATCATCTGGCCGGGTTCGGCGCGGAACGAGACGCCGTGCAGGACGTCCACGCCGCCGCGCGTGTCGAGGGTGGCGACCTCTTCGAGGGACGCGAGGGAGACCTTGTCGGCGGACGGGTAGGCGAAGGTGACGTCCTCGAACTCCACGGAGACCGGGCCGGAGGGGACGGTGCGCGGGTCGGGCCGCTCGGCGACGAGGGGCTCCAGGTCGAGGATCTCGAAGACGCGCTCGAAGCTGACGAGGGCGCTCATCACCTCGACGCGGGAGCTGGCGAGGGCGGTCAGCGGCGCGTACAGGCGGGTGAGCAGGAGGGCGAGCGCGACGACGGCGCCGGCGTCGAGGTGGTCGCGCAGCGACAGGAACCCGCCGAGGCCGTAGACGAGGGCGAGGGCCAGCGCCGACACCATGGTGAGCGCCGTGATGAAGACGTGCTGCACCATCGCGGTACGGACGCCGATGTCGCGGACGCGGCGGGCCCGCGCGGCGAACTCCGCCGATTCGCGGTCCGGGCGACCGAACAGCTTCACGAGGGTCGCCCCCGGCGCGGAGAACCGCTCGGTCATCTGCGTGCTCATCGCGGAGTCGTGCGCGGCGGCCTCGCGCTCGAGGCGGGCCAGGCGGGCGCCCATGCGGCGGGCGGGGAGGACGAAGACGGGCAGCAGGAGCAGCGCGAGCAGGGTGATCTGCCACGAGATGCGCACCATCACGGCGAAGGTGAGCAGCACCGTGACCGTGTTGCTGACGACGCCGGAGAGGGTGTCGCTGAAGGCGCGCTGGGCGCCGATCACGTCGTTGTTGAGGCGGCTGACCAGGGCGCCGGTGCGGGTCCGGGTGAAGAACGCGACGGGCATGCGCTGGACGTGGTCGAACACGGCGGTGCGCAGGTCGAGGATCAGCCCCTCGCCGATGCGGGCGGACAGCCACCGGTTGGCGAGGCCCAGCCCGCCCTCGGCGACCGCGAGGACGGCGATGAGCACGGCGAGCCAGACGACGGTGGACGTCGCGGCGCGGTCGACGATCGCGTTGACGACCCATCCGGCGAGTACGGGCGTCGCCACCGCGATGACCGCCATCACCACGCTGAGCAGGAGGAACGCGGCCAGCGGGCGCCTGTGCGGGCGGGCGAACCCGGCGATGCGGCGCAGGGTCGCCTTGGAGAACGGTCTGCTGTCCCGCGCGTTCATGGCATGGTGCAGCGACATCCACGCCGTGACTTCCATGTCCATGGAGCCCCCTGAAGATCGTTAGCCTGGACCGGCAAGCATGCGACCTCAAGGCGGCTTGAGGTCAAGTCGTGACCGCGATCCAGCATCACGCGGGGGTACGACATTTCTGCGGAGGCGAGCATGGACATCGGACGGATCCGGACCGACACCCCGGGGTGCGCGAGGGTCGCCCACCTCAACAACGCCGGCGCCGCGCTGCCTCCCTATCCCGTCATCGAGGCCGTCAACGGGCATTTCGCGCTGGAGTCGACGATCGGCGGGTACGAGGCGGCCGAGCAGAACGCGGAGGCCGTCCAGCACTTCTACGACGCCGTGGCCGGGCTCATCGGCGCGGGCGCAGACGAGGTCGCCTACGTGGAGAACGCCACCCGCGCGTGGGACATGGCGTTCTACTCGATCCCGTTCGCGGACGGCGACCGCATCCTGACGACGACCAGCGAGTACTCCAGCAACGCGATCGCCTACCGGCAGATGGCCGAGGCGAAGGGCGCGAAGGTGGACGTCGTCCCGGACGAGGCGGACGGAACTCTCTCGCTGGAGGCGCTGGAGGCCGAACTCGCCAAGGGCGATGTCCGCCTGGTGTCGCTCAACCACATCCCCACGCAGAACGGGCTCATCAACCCGGCCGCCGAGGTCGGGCGGCTCTGCCGCGAGCACGGCGTCCTCTACCTCCTGGACGCATGCCAGTCGGTCGGCCAGCTCGCCGTCGACGTGGAGGAGATCGGCTGCGACATGCTCTCCGCGACCGGCCGCAAGTACCTGCGCGGCCCGCGCGGGACCGGGTTCCTGTTCGTGCGCCGCGACATCCTGCGAACCCTCGTCCCGCCGTTCCTGGACCTGCGGGCCGCCGACTGGAAGTCACCGGACGGCATCGAGATGCGCGACGACGCCCGGCGCTTCGAGACGTGGGAGCGGTACGTCGCCGGGCAGATCGGCCTGGGCGTCGCCGCGGACTATGCGACCGGCCTCGGCATGGCGAACATCGAGGCCCGCGTGACCGACCTCGCCGCCAGGCTGCGCGCCGCCCTGGCCGAACGCCCTGGCGTCACCGTCCTCGACAAGGGTGCGCGGCAGTCCGGGATCGTCACCTTCACCGTGGACGGCCACGAACCCGACGCCATCAAGAAGGCCGCACGCGCACACGACGTCAACATCAACGTCACGTACCCCGCATCACACGGATACGACCCGGACGCCCGGCCGACGGCCGTGCGGGCCTCCGTGCACTACTACAACACCGAGGAGGAGCTGGAGCGGCTGCTGGCCGCCCTGCCCCAAAAGTGAGCGCGCCCGGGGTCGGAGGATGGGCACCGGTAGGCGACCTCCGGACGCGCCCACTGGTCGGGCACGCGTCAGGTGCTGGGGCGTGCGGCGCTGATGTCCGCGAGCGCCGACTCCGAGTCCTTCTCCATCGCGAGGTCGCCGATGGAGACGATGCCCACCGGGCGGCCGTCCTCCATGACCGGGAGCCGCCGCACCGACCGCTCGCGCATGATCTGCGCGGCCTTGTCCAGCGTGTCGTCGGGGCCGATGGTCGCGGTCACCCGGCTGGCGATGCCGCCGATCTTCGCCTGGGCCGGGTCGCCGCCGGCGGCGAGCCCGCGAATGACCAGGTCGCGGTCGGTGACGACGCCCATGAGGTCGTCGCCGTCCGCCACCAGCACGGCGCCGATGTCCTCGTCCCGCATCGCCCGCGCCACCGTGACGAGGTCGAGCTCCGGCGACACCGACGTCGGCGAGCCGGTCATGATTTCGCGGATCTTCGTGGCCATGGGAATGCTCACTCCTTGAGCCTCGTGAACCGTTGTGCTGGGCCCGGGCTGATCCGGCCCCTACCCGGCAGGAACGGGATCACTCACGACGCCCCGGACGCGTCGAGCATCCGGCTCGCCCCGGCCGTCCCCTCGCGGAACACGGCGGCCGCGCATGCGAATCAGCGCGAACCTTCTCGATAAACTGCGCATCCTTCACTATGCACGGGGTTGTCGGGGGGACCGCTCCGCCTGCTTGTCATGACTCGAGTACGAGGAAGGTCGGGGACGTGGACGACGAGGCCGAGCGGGAACGGGACACGTCCGGCACCGAGGAGGAGCAGGACGCCTCCCGCACGGCGACCGCCGAGTTCCGCGCCCCCGCGAAGGTCGACCTGACCCGCCCGGACGTGGCGATCCGCCGCCGTTCGGAAGAGCCGCCCACCCCGACCTGGTACGTCCAGTTCCCGACGCCGCCCGAGACGCCCGCAGCAGAGGACGACGCAGCCGAAGCGTCCGACGCGGAAGAACCCGGCCCCGCCCCGTCCGAGCAGGACGAGGACCCGCCGGAAACCGAAGAAGCACCGCAACGCGACGACCGCGACACCGCAACGCCGCACCCGAGCACCGCGCCCACCCAGCCGACACCGCGCCCGAGCGCGCCGAAGCACGCCGCGCCCGCACAGGAGCGCCCCGGCGACACCACCGCGGAAACGCCCGCCGAACCACGTCGGCAACCACGCGAGGAGCCACGCCCCACTCCGCCGGAGAAGCCCCGGGACGAAGCGCACTCGGCCACCCGACCAGCGCAACGGCCACCCACCCCGCCCGCAGAAGCGGCACCCCGCAAGCCGCGCGACGAAGCACGGCCAACGACCCAACCAACACGACAGCCACCCAACCCACCCGCGGAAGCCGCGCCGCAACAACCACGCGACGAAACACACCCGGCGACCTATCCGATACGACGGCCTCGCACCGGCCCGCCTGCCGAGACGGGGCCGCAGGAGTCCGGCGGCCATGCGCATAGGCCGGGCAGCCGGCCGGCATCGCACGCGTCCACCCCGCCCGAGGTGCCGCCCGCGGGGCCTGGCGGCCGGTCGGCGCATCGGGCGCCGGCTCGGGACGCGGCGCCGCCCGCAGACGCGGAGCCGCAGGCGGGGCGCGGGAACGCGCGGCCGGGCGCGGCGCCGCAGCGGGGCAGGCATGCGGCGCCGTCCGCCGGGGCACCCCGGCAGGGCCCTCCGCCCGGTGCGCAGGAGGGCGCTCCGGGAGCAAGGGGCGCCTCGGCCGGTGCGCAGGGTGTCCCGCCCGCGGGCGCGCCGCCGCAGGGTGCGCCTTGGCGCGTGGATCCCGCGAAGAACCGTCCGGGCAACGAGGGCGCGCAGGCGGCGCCGGTACGGGAGCGGCCGTACGAGGCGCCGCCGCAGCGGGCGTTGCCCGCCGCGCCACCGCCGGACGCCTCTGTCACGCGGGTTGAGCGGCTGCCGGCCGTGCGGGGCTCCGGGGAGTATCCGGCCCGGTCGTCGGGGCAGTGGAACGTGCCCTGGGACGGCGCCGCGCAGCCCCCGGCGCAGCCCCCCGTGCAGCCCCGGCCCCCCGTGCGGCCTTCGGCGGAGCCGCGGCGGAAGGGCAAGCGGCGGCGCGGGCTCATCGTGCTGGTGGCGGCGCTGGTGCTGCTCGTCGGCGTCGTCGCCGGCCAGCTCATCCGGCCCGTCCCGCAGCCCACGATCGAGCTGGCCATCGCGTCCAGCCACGCGTTCCCGGGGCAGGCGCCCGCGCTGCCGTGGCCCACGGCGGGGCAGGCCGCCGTCTACGTGGAGGGCCTCGGGATGATGGGGTTCTCGGGCGGGACGGCGCCGACGCCCACGGCGAGCGTCGCGAAGGTGATGACGGCGTACGTGTATCTGCGCGACCATCCGCTGGAGCCGGGTGAGCCGGGGCCGGTGCTGACGGTGTCGCCGGAGGCGGCGGCGCAGATCCCGATGCGCAAGAAGCGGGACGAGTCGCTGCTCGGCGTCACCGCGTACCAGAAGCTGACGCAGCGCAAGGCGCTGGAGGCGCTGCTGATCATCTCGGCGAACGACGTCGCGCACGAGCTGGCGCGGTGGGACGCGGGCAGCGAGCAGGCGTTCGTCGCGAAGATGAACGCGACGGCGGGCGAGCTCGGCATGACCGCCACGCACTACACCGATCCGAGCGGGTACGACGCCGGCACCGTGAGCACGGCGCAGGACCAGGTCAAGCTGCTGCGGGCCGCGATGAAGGTCCGGGCGTTCACGGAGATCGTCAACAACCGGGCGTACGTGCCGGACGGCGGCGGCGCGGCGCGGGAGGGCGGCAACTTCCTGCTCGGGCAGCACGGCGTCGTCGGCGGCAAGACCGGTTACACCGACGCGGCCGGCGGCAACTTCGTGTTCGCCGCGCGGGAGAGCGTCGCGGGCGTGCCGACGCTGATCATCGGCGCGGTGATGGGGCAGCGGTCGCCGAGCGCGGCGGGGGCCGTCAGCGCGGCGGGGCGGCTCGTCACCGCGGCCGAGGGCGCGCTGACCGCGGTGACGCTGGCGCCGAAGGGGGCGCGGGTCGCGCGGGTCGACGACGGGCTCGGCGGGACGACGCCGCTGCGCGCCGCGGCGCCGGTGACGGTGGTCGGCTGGCCCGGCCTGACCGTGCCGGTCGGCGTCACGGGCGACCCGCCGCACGAGGCCGGCGGCGGCCAGAAGGTCGGCGCCGTGACGGCCGGTGCGGCGACCGTGCCGCTGCGGCTCGCCCGGAACCTGGACGAGCCGTCCTACCTCAAGCGGCTCATCCGCCTCGGCTAGGCGTAGAGCGCCGACAGGAAGCGGATCAGCAGGGCTTCGCGGGTCGCGGGCGGCAGGCCGTCCAGGATGGTGTTGACCACGGCCATCTCCGGTTCGCCGCCGCCCGCGAGGTCCACGCCGACGGAGGCGAGGAGCCCCGCGAAGCCCGCGTCGTCGAGGCTGTCGAGGTCCAGGTCGGCGAGTGCCGCGACCAGGTCGGCCGGGACGTCCGGCGGGCCGGCGGCGCGGGCGGCCTCGGCGGCGCCGGTGAGCGCGTCGAGGAGCGCGTCGACGTCGCTGACGCCGGTCAGCGTGAAGTGCAGGTTCGGCGGGATGCCCTGGTAGGAGAGCTGCGGCTGGAAGAACCAGCCGCGCCGCCTGGCCTCGTCGGCGATGACGAACACGTCCAGCGAGGGGTCGGACGAGGCGACCGCGACGAGCGGCGCGACCGGCTCGCCGAGGACGCGCAGCCCGGGTACGGCGGCGACGCCGGCGATCAGCCGCTCCGCCGACTTCATCGCGTTCTCGGCGAGCTCGCGGTACCCCTGCGCGCCGACGGCGTTGAGGGTCGCCCAGGCGGCGCCGAGCGGCCCGGCGCTCTTGCTGCTCTGGACGGTCGCGTTGATGACGGTGTACCCGGGCCATTCCGCGGACGCGAAGTAGGCGTGCCGGCGGTGCGACTCGTCCGCGAACAGCACGACCGAGGCGCCCTTCGGCGAGTACCCGTACTTGTGCAGGTCGCAGGAGATCGACGTCACGCCCGGCACGGACAGGTCGAACGGCGGCACGTCGCGCCCCGCGTCCCGCAGCCAGGGCAGCACCCAGCCGCCGACGCAGGCGTCGACGTGGCAGGGCACTCCGGCGGCGGCCGCGGCGGCGGCGATCTCCGGGACCGGGTCCATGACGCCGTGCGGATAGGACGGGGCCGACGCGACGACGAGCGCCGTGCGCGGCGTGATCGCGGCGGCGGTCGCGGCGGGGTCGGCGCGGTACCCCGCGTCCACCGGCACGTGCACGACCTCCAGGCCCAGGTAGTGCGCGGCCTTGTGGAACGCGGGGTGCGCGGTCGCCGGCAGGACGATCTGGGGCCGCCCCTCGACCGGGTGGGCGTCCCGCGCGGCCTTCACCGCCAGCATGATCGACTCGGTGCCGCCGCTGCTGAAGACGCCGGAGCCGCCGCCGAGCTTGGCCGCGACGTACCCGACGATCTGCCGTTCCAGCGCGACGATGCTGGGGAACGCGGTCGGGTCGAGGCAGTTCACCTCCAGCATCTCGTGGTAGGCGGTGGCGGCGAGGTCGTGGACGGCCTCGCGTCCGGTGTCGTAGACGTAGGCGGTGACCTGCCCGCCGCGCACGGGCAGGTCCGCGTCCCGGAGCCGGGCGAGCTCGGCCAGCAGGCCGGCGGGGGCGCGGCCCGCTTCGGGAAGGGGATCAGACGGCATTTTCCTGTGCTTCCTCTACGGGTCGGCGGGCGGTGGCCCGCCGGAACGCGAGCAGCGGCGGAACGCTGATCAGCAGCAGCAGGGCCGGGACGATGGTGAACCCGACGCCGATGCCGGTGATGGCCGACGCCGGCTGCACGACGGGGGTTTCGAGGTCGGAGGAGTGGAAGGACGTGGCGGCGAGGATCAGCGCGAACACGCCGGGGCCGAGGGCGAGCGCGCCGGTCTCCGCGGCGGTGTAGAGCCCGGTGAAGGCCCCGGCCTGCGCGTGGCCGGTGCGTCCGGTGTCGGCGTGGACGGTCTCCGGCAGCAGCACCAGCGACAGCAGCTGCATGGCCGCGTAGCAGACGCCGACGAGCCCGGCGCAGACGAGCACGCCCGCGGTGGACGTGATGACCGGGTAGGCCGCGACGCCCGTCACGGCGAACAGCAGCACTCCCACCACGTAGCACTCGACGACCCCGTACTTCCGCGACAGCCACCGCCACAGCGGCACCGCGAACGCGCTGGGCCCGACCATGCACACGAACATCGCCGAGGTGAGCCCGTAGTCGTCCAGCCGGTAGGTCGCGACGTACGGGGCGCCCGCCAGCATGATCCCGACGGCGAGGATCTGCAGCACGGAGGCGCCGAGGAGCAGGAAGAACGGCCTGTTCCCGCGCGCGGTGCGCAGCGCGGCGACCAGCCCGAGCGGGCGCGGGCCGGGGCGGGACGGGATCCACCGGTTCGCCAGCGTGCTCCCGATCATGGCGGCGCCCATGGCGAGCCCGATCACCCCGCCCATCAGCGCGTATCCGGCGCGGCCGCCTCCGGCGGCCTCGGTGAGGGCGGGCGCGAGACCGCCCGCGACGAGGATGCCGAGCGTCAGGCAGACGACGCGCCACGCCATCGCGCGGCCCCGCTCGGACGGGTCCGCGGAGATCTCGGCGGGCAGCGCCACGTACGGCACCTGGAAGCAGGCGAACGCGCTCGCGGCCAACAGGAACGCGACCCCGGCCCAGGCCGCGGCGATGCCCGGGGAGTCGACCGGCACGGCGAACATGGCGGCGAACAGCAGCGGCAGCGCGGCGGCGCCGAGCAGCAGCAGCCGGGTGCGGCGCCCGGTGCGGACGGCCTCGCGGTCGCTCGCGGCGCCGACGATCGGGTTGAGCAGCACGTCCCACGCCTTGGGCACGACGAGCACGGCCCCGGCGATCGCCGCCGAGACGCCGAGGACGTCGGTCAGGTAGTACAGGAGCAGCAGCCCCGGGACGGAGGAGAACACGCCCGTGCCGACCGAGCCGACGCCGTAGCCGAGGAGGCGGCGCCGGGGCAGCGCCGTGGCGGCCGGCGCGGTCATCCGCTGACCTGGTCGGACATACCGATCGCCTGGGCGACGGTGCGGCGCATGTGGCGGCGGAACCGGGCGACGGCCTCGGGGTCGTCCGGGCCGCGGCGGTTCCCGTCGGCGTCCAGGACGCCGCCCGCCCCGAACCCGTGCGTGGCCCAGACGACCGTCCACACGACGTACTCGACGTCGACGTCGTCGGGGACGACCTTGCGCGCGGCGTCGGCGACCATCACCATCAGCGGCCGGACGTACTGCTCCTCCAGGTGGGCGACGTCCGCGGCGTCGGACAGCCACCGGTGCATCCACAGCGCCGGGATCTCGGGCCGCGTCATGCAGAAGTCGATGTAGCGGTCGAGGAGGGTGAGGATGCCGTCCACGTCGGGGGTGATCTCCTCGATCGCCGACGACAGCACCGCGCGCTCCTGCTCGTGGGCGCGCTCCATGACCGCCAGGTAGAGGTCGCGCTTGCCGCCCACGTGGTAGGCGACGGTGGCGACGTTGAGCCCGGCCGCCTCCGCGATCATCCGCGTGGACGTCCCGTCGTAGCCGAGCGCGGCGAACAGCCGGGTGGCGGCGTCGAGGATCCGCTCTCGACCGGAGTCGTTACCGGTCATAGCCTCAAACTAGGCGGTAACCCCAATTCGGTCAATCGATTGATTGATCGTCCGGCGGTTCGGTGAGCCACACGGTGAGCACCATCTCCATCTCCAGCCGCGTGTCCGGGTCGTACAGCCGCTCGCCGAACAGCTCCTCCAGCTGGTGCAGCCGGTACCGCACGGTCTGCGGGTGGACGTGCAGCCGGTGCGCGACCACGGTGGCGTTGAACCCGTTCTGCAGGCAGGACAGCAGCGTCCGCATGAGCCGCTCGCGGTGCCGGGGCCGGACGCTCTTCAGCGGCGCGAGCCGCAGGTCGGCGACCGCGCGCACCAGCTCCTCGTCCTTGAACACGACGAGCGCGGGCATGTGGTCGGCGCAGCGGACCAGCCGGTCGGACGGCAGGATGCCGCGCCGCGCGAGCGGCAGCGCCTCGCGGGCCCAGCGCAGCGACTTGGCCGCGTCCTCGGTGCGGACGGTCGGGCCGAGGGCGGCGATCCAGTCGCGCAGCGCCGACTCCAGCATCCTGCCGCGGCCCGGCCCCTCCGGGTCGGGGACGAGGAGGCAGGGCTCGCGGCGGTTGACGTCGGCGAGCACGTCCGGCGGCAGCGACGGGTGCGAGAACGGCTGCCTGCCCCGCTCGTACAGGACGACCGCGGCGACCGTGCGCGGGACGCGCCACTGCGCGAGCCGGGCGACGTCGGCGACGGCCTGCGGGGAGGCGGGCGGCTCGGCGAGCAGCATGTCGAGCAGCCGGCGGCGGCGGTGCTCCAGCTCGCCGGCCTCCTGCGCGCGGGCCTCGGTGTAGCCCTCGGTGGCGGCGCGGGCGATCTCGTCCAGGAACGCGAAGATCGCCTCGGCGATGCTGGCGAGGGTGCGGCGGGAGACGTTGTACCGCTCGGACTCCGACGCGAGCCGCCGCCACGCGACCCGGGCGCCGAGCCGCAGCGACGTCTGCAGGATGTCCAGGCTGCGGCCCTCGCGGGCCTCGGCCCGGCCGATCTCCCGGTAGACGGCGGCGACCGGCTCCCACGAGCTCTCCGGGTCCATGATCAGGTCGACGAACTGGCGGAGCGCGCCCTCGACGGCGAGCCGGACGAGCCGCGCGTACTCCTCGTCCTGCGGGCGGGAGTACTCGGGGATCCCGGCGAGGATCTCCTCGATCATCTCCTCGGCGAGGGCGTCCAGGTGGGGCCGGAACACGCCGGACAGCTCGCTCGGCACGCCCGCCCAGGGCTTCAGCGGTGAGCCTTCCTGAAGGGTCGTGGTCACCGTTCGCACCTCCCGCCACGGAAGCTACCGACGGCGCGCCGGGCGGGCTGCACCACCGGCGACGCATTGCGGGGCGGCACTTATAAGCCGGGTGACAATTCCGGCACGGCGGACACTAGCTCCAGGGAGGACACCGCGGTGTCCGGCCCGGTCAGGCGCGGCGGGCGCTCGGCCCGGCGAACACCGCCACGGCGCCGAGCCCGAGGTAGATCATGCTGGTCAGGTACCGCTGCCGCCGCTGGAACGCCGGGCGGGCGCGCAGCCAGCCGCCGATCGACCCGGCGGCGAGGGCGTAGGCGATGTCGCTGACCAGGCCGATCAGCCCGGTGGCCAGGCCCATGACCGCGATCTGCAGCGGCACGGCGCCGGCGTCCTGGTCGACGAACTGCGGCAGGAACGCCAGGAAGAACAGCACGACCTTCGGGTTGAGGACGTTCACCAGCGCGCCGTCCAGGTAGACGCGGTGGATCGGCTGCGGCGCGAGCTCCATCTCGCCGAGCCGGTGGCGGCTGCGCAGCGTCCGGTAGGCCAGGTAGACGAGGTACGCGGCGCCCGCGTAGCGCAGGAACCCGAAGGCGGTGGCGGACGCGGCGACGACGGCGGACAGCCCGGCCGCGGCGGCGGCGATGTGCACGAGCGTGCCGGTCTCGACGCCGAGCGCGGACACCACGCCGGCGCGGCGGCCCTCGCCGATGCTGCGCGTGGTGATGTACAGGTGGTTCGGGCCGGGGATGGCGACCAGCGTCAGCGCGGCCAGCAGGAACAGCAGCGGATTGGTCATGCGAGAACGCTAGGGAGCGCGGTGGTCCTGCCTCTAGATCCAATCAGGGCCGCGGGACGTGGACCAATCAGGTGGGCGAGGCGGCGGAGAGCGCCCCGGCCAGCACCAGGCGGCCGGACTTCCGGACCATCGTGGCGACGTCCTCGACGGGCTGCCGCAGCGACGCGAGGCTGATCAGCGCGGCGAGCAGGATGTGCCCGAGGACGAGCTCGACGTCCTCCCGCTCGGGCACCGGGTCGCCGATCGCCGCGGACAGCCGGTCGCGCAGGTACTGGAACAGCACGGTGCGGGCGTCGTCCACGCTGGAGTCGTCCGAGGTCACCGCCTGGATGATCGCGGACGTCAGGGTGGGCTCCTGCGCCGCGACGTACACGATGCGCTCCAGCAGCGCGGTGAGCCGCTCCAGCTGCGTGTCGCCCACCGCGAGCGCGTCGATGTCGTCGGTGACGTGGTGCGCCCAGGCCGCGGCGACCTCGGTGAGCAGGTGGTCCTTGGTGGCGAAGTAGCGGTAGACGGTCGCGCGGGCGACGCCGGCCCGGTCCGCCACGTCGTGCATGGTGACGGCCGGGTATCCCCCTTCCAGCGCGAGCTCCCTCGCCGAGTCGATCAGCCGTTCGCGCCGGGCCTGCTGGTCCTTGCTCAGCGTCCGCGTCACGGTGAACTGCGCATCGCTGCTCAAAACGCCTCCTCGCTGTGGCCGCCCCCATTCTTCCGCACATTGACACCGAACGCGTGCACCAAGGGTCTACCTCCTCTTTACGGCCCGCGCGCGCCGGGACAACATGGACCTAGCACTTGCTTGGGTGAGACGTTAGTCTCGACTTACGTCTCCACCAAGGCGCGGCACATGCCCCACTCCCCATGAGCCCCCCGTCCGACGCGCATCCCGAGGAGTGAGCCATGGACATCGACCTTCTCGACGGCGAGATGTACGCCACCGACCCCTGGTCCGTCTACGCCCGGCTCCGCGCCGAGGCGCCCGTGTACCACGACGAGGAGAACGGCCTGTGGGGCATCGCCCGACACGCCGACGTGTTCGCCGTCGAGCGGAACCCGCGCGTCTGGACGAACTCCGGCGGGTACCGCCCGCAGCTGCCGGCCGACCCGTCCATGATCGGGCAGGACGACCCGGAGCACGCGCGCCGGCGCCGCATGGTCTACCGGCGCTTCACCCCCCGGGGCGTCTCCCGCTACGCCGACCGGATCCGCGCCACGGCCGTCGACTGCATCACCGCGGCCCTGGAGGCGGGCACCGTCGACGCCGTCCCCGCCCTGGCCGCGCCGCTGCCCGCGCGCGTCATCGGCTGGCTGCTCGGCTTCCCCGAGGACGCGTGGCCGCAGCTCGTCCACTGGTCGGCGACGGCCGTCTACGCGGGCGGAGGGCGGCGCTACATCACCGACGACGCGACGATCGCGGCGGGCGAGTACGCGCTCGCCGTCCTGGAGATGGCCGAGGACCGCCGCGCCCGCCCGACCGGCGACCTGCTCTCCGTGTGGTCGAACGCGGGGCCGGACGAGCCCGCCTACGACGACGACCACCTCGCCCACGAGGCCCTGCTGCTTCTGGTCGGCGGTGCGGAGACGACGCGCACGGTCATCGCCACGGCCTTGGACGCCCTGATCCGGCACCCGGCCGAATGGCGGAAGCTGCGGGACGACCCGTCCCTCGTCCCGGACGCCGTCGAGGAGTTCGTGCGCTGGACGACGCCGATCCTCAACATGTGCCGGGTCGCCTCGGCCGACGCCGAGGTCGCGGGCGTGAAGATCCCGGCGGGCGGGCAGGTCCTGCTCATGTACGGCTCGGCCAACCGCGACGAGGCCGTCTTCGACGATCCGGACGTCTTCGACGTGACCCGCCGCCCCGGCGACCACATCGCGTTCGGCCTCGGCCCGCATTTCTGCCTGGGCGCGTCCCTGGCCCGGCTGGAACTGCAGATCTTCTTCGAGGAGTTCATCGCGCGCGTGGCGACCGCCGAATGGGCGGACGACGAGGGCCCGCGGATCCTCCGCAACGCCTTCGTCCGGGGCGTCACCGAATTCCCCGTCACCCTCACGCCCCGCTGAATCAACTCATACGGCTGAATCAACTCGTGCGGCTGAATCAACTCGTGCGGCTGAATCAACTCGTGCGGCCATTCGACTCGCGCGGCTGAATCAACTCGCGCG
>NZ_JBIQHY010000092.1:0-29642 GCF_044508335.1 Actinomadura sp. | reverse complement strand
CGCTTGCCCGCCGGGCGGTGTTCACCCACCGCGCGGTCCTGCTCGGCGACCACGTCGTGGAAGGCACCGCAGGGTCGGGTGGGCTGGCGGTGCTGTTCACCGGCCAGGGCAGCCAATGGGCGGGCATGGGCCGGGAACTGCATGAGACCTTCCCGGTGTTCGCCGAAGCCTTCGATGAGGTGGAGGAGCTGACCGGTCTGCCGCTGCGGGAGGCGGTGTTCACCGACACCCCCGACGGCTCGCTGGACCAGACCGGCGTCGCGCAGGTCGCGATCTTCGCGGTCGAGGTCGCCCTCTACCGGCTGGTCGAGTGGCTCGGCGTGCGTCCCGCCTACGTCAACGGCCACTCGGTCGGGCAGATCACTGCAGCCCACGCCGCCGGGGTTCTCTCTCTGGAGGACGCCTGCACGCTGGTGGCCGCGCGGGCGCGGCTGATGCAGGCGCTCCCGGAGGGTGGGGCGATGCTGGCGGTCGAGCTTGCCGAAGACGATGTGGCCGGGGTGCTGCCTGAGGGTGTGGCGGTCGCGGCGGTGAACGGCCCGACCTCGGTGGTGGTCTCCGGTGACGCCGAGGCCGTGGAGCAACTGGCCGAGCAGTGGCGCGGCGACGGCGTGCGGGTCAAGCGGCTGGCCGTCAGTCATGCGTTCCATTCGCCGCTGATGGAGCCGATGCTCGCTGACTTCGCCGCGGCCATCGACGGCCTGACCTTCCGGGAGCCGGAGATCGCCGGGCTGCCCGCGCAGGTCACCGATCCCGCCTACTGGGTGGCGCACGTCCGCGAGCCGGTCCGGTTCGCCGACATGGTCACCGACCTGCACGCCCAGGGCGCCACCCGCTGGCTGGAACTGGGACCCGACGCCGTCCTGACCGCCCTCGCCCAGCAGATCACCGACGACGACGGCCAGGTCTTCGCCCCCGCGATGCGCCGAGGCCGCGCCCAGACCGAGACCTTCCTGACCGCGCTCGCCACGCTGTGGACCGGTGGTGTCGCCGTCGACTGGGCCGGGCTCCTGCGGGCGCTCGGCGGCCGGTGCGTGGAGGAGGTCCCGACCTACCCGTTCCAGCGCGAGTGGTTCTGGCTCGCGGCGGGCCCCGGCACCGCGGGCCTCGCCGCGGCCGGTCTGGAGCCCGCCGGGCACCCGCTGCTCAGCGCCGCATCGCCGCTGCCCGACACGGGCGGGCACCTCTTCACCGGCCGGCTCGCGCGCGCCGCCCATCCGTGGCTCGCGGACCACGCGGTCCAGGACACGGTCGTGCTGCCCCCTTCCGCCTTCCTGGAGCTCGCGCTCCACGCGGGCGACGCGCTGGGCTGCGCGGCGGTCGCCGAGCTGACCGTCGACACCCCTCTGGTGGTCCCCGGCAGCGGAGCCGTGCAGCTGCACGTGTGGGCCGGTCCCGCCGGCGCGGACGGCACCCGCCCCCTCTCCATCAGCTCCCGGCCCGAAGGCGGAGCGTCCGACCCGGAGCCCGCCCCGTGGACCCGGCACGCGACCGCCGTCCTCGCCACCGGCCCGGCGCGGGAACCGGACGGCGGCGCCGACCCGGCCTGGCCCGCCCCGGGCGCCGAACCCGTGGACGTCGCGGACTGCTACGGCCGGGCGCTGGACCGGGGGTTCGACTACGGCCCGGTGTTCCAGGGGCTCACCCGGCTGTGGCGCTCGGGCGGCGACCTGCTCGCCGAGATCGAGCTGCCGGACGACGGCGGCGCCGGCGACGCCGAACGGTTCGGCGTCCACCCCGCGCTCCTCGACGCGGCCGTGCACGCGGCCTGCCTGGACGACGAGCGGCCGCGCCTCCCCGTCTCGTGGAAGGGCGCGGTGCTCCACGCCACCGGCGCCACCCGGCTCCGGGCCAGGCTGACCCCGCTCGGCCCGGACGCGTTCCGGCTCGCGCTGGCCGACCCCGACGGCGAACCCGTCGCGGAGATCGACACGGTGACCCTCGCCCCGGTGACCGGGCTGCGCGCAACCGCGCCGGCGCCGGAGTCCCTCTACGAGATCGGCTGGCAGCCCTGGGAGCCCACCGGACCAGGCGACCCGACGGAGCACTGGACGGTCGTCGGCACCGACCGCACCGGGGTGGCGGAGGCCCTGCGCGCCTCGGGACGGCAGGTCGCCGAGGCCGGCTCCGTGGCCGAGGCCGGGCCCGGCGGCATCCTGCTCCCCTGGCCCCCGGACGACGGCGCCGCGGACGCCACCGGGCGCGCGGCGGCGGCCAGGGTCGGCGGGATCGTCGCCGACCTCCAGCAGTACGTCGGCGGCGCGGCCGGCGGCCGGACCAGGCTGGTGGTCCTCACGCGCGGCGCGACCGCGCCGGCCCGCCCGGGGGACGTCGCGGCGAGCGCGGTCTGGGGCCTGGTCAAGGCGGCGCAGGCCGAACTCCCCGGCGGCATCACCCTCGTCGACCTGGACGGCGACGAACGGTCCGCGGCGGCGGTGCCCGCCCTGCTGGACGACGCGGCCGGCGCGGCGGAACCGCAGTTCGCGGTCCGGGAGGGCAGGCCGCACGTGCCGCGGCTGACCCGGGCCGCCCCCGGAACCGGCGCCGAGGCCACCGCCGACGCCGCCGACCCGCCGTTCGGCGACGGGACCGTCCTGGTGACGGGCGGCACCGGAACGTTCGGCTCGCTGATCGCCCGGCATCTGGCGGCCCGGCACGGCGTGCGGGACCTGCTGCTCGTCTCGCGGCGCGGGGACGCGGCGCCCGGCGCGGCCGGCCTGGCCGCCGACCTGGCCCGCGCGGGCGCCGCCGCCGAGTTCGCCGCCTGCGACCTCGCGGACCGGGAGGCCGCCGCCGCCCTGCTCGCCGGGCGCCGCGTGACCGCCGTCGTGCACGCCGCCGACGCTGTCGACGACGGGGTGATCACCTCGCTCACCGGGGAGCGCGTCGAGGGCGTCCTCGGCGCCAAGGCCGTCGCCGCCTGGCACCTGCACGAGCTCACGGCGGACCGGGACCTGGCCGCGTTCGTGCTGTTCTCCTCGATCGCCGGGGTGCTCGGCAGCCCGGGGCAGGGCGGCAGCGCCGCCGCGAACGCCTGGGTTAACGCCCTCGCCGAGTTCCGCCGCGGCGCCGGGCTGCCCGCGCAGGCCCTCGCCTGGGGCACCTGGGCCGCCGATGCCGCGGACGGCCGGCGGCGCCGGGGCGTCCTGGAGGAACTGGCCCGCGACGAGGGTCTCGCCCTGTTCGACGAGGCGGTGCTCGGCCGGCGCGACGGCCCGGCCGTCCTGCTGCCGGTGCGGCTGTCGGCCGCGGACCTGCGGGCCGACGCCGCCGCCGGGATCCTGCACCCCGCGCTCCGCGGCCTGGTGCGGGCGCCGGGACGGCGCCGGGCCGGGCGGTCCGGGACGGGCGACCAGGCCGGCGCGGAGCTGCGCGCCCGCCTCCAGGCGGTCCCGCGGCCCGAACAGGACCGGATCCTGCTCGACCTGGTCCGCACCGAGGTGGCCGCGGCGGGCGGGTTCGCGGGCCCCCACGCGGTGGACCCGCTGCGCGGCATCACCGAGCTGGGCCTCGACTCGCTGGCCGCCGTGTCGCTGCGCAACCGGCTCGGTGCGCTGACCGGCCTGCGGCTGCCCGCGACCCTCGTGTTCGACTATCCGACCTCCACGGTGATGGCCGGATACCTGCGGACGGAGCTCCTGGGAGACGACGACGACGCGGCCCGGCCGCTCATGGACGAGCTCGCGCGGCTGGAGGCGGTCATCGACCTCGGCGTCACCGGCCCGGCCGCCGGGCGGGCCGCCGACCGGCTCCGGGCGCTGGCCGCCAAGCTCGCCGGCGCGGGCGCGGACGAGCCGGCCGGGGAGCTGATCGCCGAGAAGCTCGAATCGGCGACCAGCCAGGAGCTCTTCGACTTTATCGACAGCGAGTTTGGAGATTCCTGACAATGGACAACCAGGAGAAGCTGCTCAGCTACCTCAAGAAGGTCACCGGGGATCTCCACGAGACCCGGCAGCGGCTGCGGCAGGCGGAGGCCGCCGGCCGGGAGCCGATCGCCATCGTCGCGATGAGCTGCCGGTACCCGGGCGGCGTCCGCACGCCGGAGGACCTGTGGCGCCTCGTCCGGTCGGGCGAGGACGCCATCTCGGGATTCCCCGTCAACCGGGGCTGGGACATCGAGGGCATCTACGACCCCGACCCCGACAGCCCCGGCAAGACCTACTCCGTCGAAGGCGGCTTCCTGCACGACGCCGACGAGTTCGATCCGGACTTCTTCGGGATCTCGCCGCGCGAGGCGCTGGCGATGGACCCGCAGCAGCGGCTGCTCCTGGAGACCTCCTGGGAGGCCGTGGAGCGGGCCGGGATCGACCCGGTCGCGCTGCGCGGCAGCCGCACCGGCGTATTCGCCGGGGTCGTCTACCACGACTACGGGGTCGGCGCCGACGTGCCGGACGGCCTGGAGGCGTACCTCGGCACCGGCAGCGCCGGCAGCGTCGCGTCCGGCCGGGTCGCCTACTCGTTCGGGTTCGAAGGGCCCGCCGTCACCGTCGACACCGCCTGCTCGTCCTCGCTGGTCGCCCTGCACCTGGCCGTGCAGGCCCTGCGGAACGGCGAATGCGACCTGGCGCTGGCGGGCGGCGCCACCGTGATGTCCACGCCCCGCGCGTTCTTCTTCTTCAGCCGCCAGCGCGGCCTCGCCTCCGACGGCCGCTGCAAGGCGTTCTCGGCGGCGGCCGACGGGACCGGCTGGGCGGAGGGCGCCGGGATGCTGCTGGTGGAGCGGCTGTCGGACGCCCAGCGGCTCGGGCACCGGGTGCTCGCCCTGGTGCGCGGCTCGGCCGTCAACCAGGACGGCGCCAGCAGCGGCCTGACCACCCCCAACGGCCCGTCCCAGCAGCGGGTGATCCGGCAGGCGCTGGCGGCGGCCGGGCTGACCCCCGCCGACATCGACGTCATCGAGGCCCACGGGACCGGCACCTCGCTCGGCGACCCGATCGAGGCGCAGGCGCTGCTCGCCACCTACGGGCGGGAACGGGACGACAGCCGCCCCGTCCTGCTCGGCTCGATCAAGTCGAACATCGGCCACGCGCAGGCCGCGGCGGGCGTCGCCGGCATCATCAAGATGGTCGAGGCGATGCGGCACGGCGAGGTGCCGCGCAGCCTCCACATCGACGAGCCCTCGACCTTCGTGGACTGGTCCGCCGGCGCCGTGCGGCTGCTCACCGAGGAGCAGCGGTGGCCCGACACCGGCGAACCGCGCCGCGCCGCCGTGTCGTCCTTCGGCGTCAGCGGCACCAACGCCCACGTGATCGTCGAGGGCTGGCAGGAGGAGGCGCGGGAGGCGGCCCCCGACCCGGCGTTCCCCGTCCCGTGGCCGGTCTCCGGCAAGGCGCCCGAAGCCGTGGAGGAGATGGTCGCGAAACTGCGCGGCCTCGACGGCGCCTCCGCCCTCGACGTGGGCGCCGCGCTCGCGAACCGCACCGCCTTCGACGAGCGGGCCGTCATGCTGGGCACGTCGGTGGTGCGCGGCACCGCCTCGCACGGCGGCCTCGCCGTCCTCTTCACCGGCCAGGGCAGCCAGTGGGCGGGCATGGGCCGCGAACTGTACGAGACGTTCCCCCTGTTCGCGGAGGTCTTCGACGACGTCGAGCGGCTGACCGGACTGCCGCTGCGCGAGACGGCCTTCGCCGCCGACCCCGACGGCGCGCTCGACCAGACCGGGCTCGCGCAGGTGGCGATCTTCGCGGTCGAGGTCGCGCTCTT
The DNA here is from genome assembly GCF_044508335.1 of Actinomadura sp. Classification (NCBI taxonomy): domain Bacteria; kingdom Bacillati; phylum Actinomycetota; class Actinomycetes; order Streptosporangiales; family Thermomonosporaceae; genus Actinomadura; species Actinomadura sp. The sequence continues at coordinate 23,939 of NZ_JBIQHY010000092.1, read as the reverse complement.
CCGCCTCGTCGAGTCGCTGGGCGTCCGCCCGGACGCGGTGAGCGGCCACTCGGTCGGCCAGCTCGCCGCCGCGCACGCCGCCGGCGTCCTGTCGCTGGAGGACGCCTGCACCCTGGTCGCCGCCCGCGCCCGGCTGATGCAGGCGCTCCCCGCCGGCGGCGCCATGCTGGCCGTCGAGCTCCCCGAGGACGACGTCGCGGGCGCGCTGCCCGAAGGCGTCGCGATCGCGGCGGTCAACGGCCCGGCGTCGGTGGTCGTGTCGGGGGACGAGGCGGCGGTCGCCGCGCTCGCCGGCGGGTGGCGCGCCGACGGCGTCCGCGTCAAGGAGCTGAACGTCAGCCACGCGTTCCACTCGCCGCTGATGGACCCGATGCTGGACGAGTTCGGCAAGGTCGCCGCCGGGCTGTCCTACGCGCCGCCGCGGATCGCCGGGCTGCCCGACGCGGTCACCGACCCGGCCTACTGGACGGCGCACGTGCGGGAACCGGTCCGGTTCGCCGACATGGTCGGCGACCTGGCCGGCCAGGGCGTCACCCGCTGGCTGGAGCTCGGCCCGGACGGCGTGCTGACGGCCCTGGCGCAGCGGATCGTGGACGACGGGGTGTTCGTCCCGGCGATGCGGCCGGGCCGCCCGCAGGCCGAGACGCTGCTCGCCGCGCTGGCAGCGCTGTGGACCAGCGGCGTCCCGGTCGAATGGCGGGACCTGTTCGCCGCCTTCGGCGGCCGCCCCGCCGAGGGCGTGCCGACCTACCCGTTCCAGCGGGACCACTTCTGGCTGGAGGAGAACCTGCGGTCCGGCGCCGACATCGCCTCCGCCGGGCTCGGCGCGGCCGACCACCCGCTGCTCGGCGCCGCCGTGGAACTGGCCGGCACGGACGGCTACCTGCTGTCCGGGCGGCTGTCGCTCGCGACCCACCCGTGGCTGGCGGAGCACCGCGTCATGGACATGGCGCTGCTGCCCGGCTCGGCGTTCGTCGAGCTCGCCGTCCGCGCCGGCGACGCGGTGGGATGCGGGCGGCTGGACGACCTCACCCTCCAGGCGCCGCTGATCGTCCCCGACACCGGCGCCGTCCAGATCCAGATCGCCGTGGGCGCCCCCGACGACGACGGGCGGCGCGCCCTGACCCTCCACTCGCGGCCCGAGGAGGCGGGCGCGTCGTGGACGCACCACGCGTCCGGGCAGCTCGCGCACGCCGCCGGCGGCGACCGGGCCGGCGGGGTCCCCGCCGCGTGGCCGCCGCCCGGCGCCGAGCCGATCGACGTGGAGTCGCTGTACGAGGAGATGGCCGACACCGGGCTGGACTGCGGCCCCGCCTTCCAGGGGCTGGCGGCCGCCTGGCGGCACGGGGAGGACGTGCTCGCCGAGATCCGGCTGCCGGAGGAGACCGCCGCCGAGGCGGACCGCTTCGGCCTGCACCCCGCGCTGCTCGCCGCCGCCCTGCACGCCATCGGCCTCGTGGACGGCCAGACGAGCCTGCTGCCGTTCGCCTGGTCGGGCGTCGAGCTGCTCGCCTCCGGCGCCGCGGCGCTGCGGGTGCGGCTCAGCCGCACCGGCCCGCTGACGTTCGCGCTGGCCGTCGCCGACGACGCCGGCGCCCCGGTCGCCGCGGTCGAGTCGCTCGTCATGCGGCAGGCCGCGGCCGGCGGCACCGGCTCCGCGGCCGGGCTGCGCGACGCGCTGTTCGGCGTGGAGTGGGTCGAGACCGACGCGGACCGGCCGGTCACCGGGCGGGTCGAGCGGTGCCCGGAGGGCCTCGGGCTGCGCGAGTCGGCCGGCTGGGCGCTGCGGACCGTCCAGGACCACCTGGCCGACCCGGACGCCGAACCGATGGTCGTCGCGACGAGCGGCGCGGTCGCCGGGCACGGCCCGGTCGTCCCGGAGATGGCCGCCGTCTGGGGCCTGGTGGCCGCCGCGCAGTCGGAGCATCCCGGGCGGATCGTCCTGGTGGACGGGGAGGTGCCCGCCGCGCTGCCGCCCGACGAGCCGCAGGTCGCCGTGCGCGGCGGCCGGACCCTCGTGCCCCGGCTGGCGCGCCTCGTCGGCACCCAGGAGGCCGTCGACCTCGGCTCGGGCGCGGTCCTGGTGACCGGCGCCACCGGGGCCGTGGGGCGGCGGCTGGCCCGCCGCCTCGCGGAGCACGGCGCCGGGCGGCTGCTGCTGGTGTCGCGGCGCGGCGCGCAGGCCCCCGGCGCCGAGGAGCTGCGGGCGGAGCTGGCGGAGCTCGGCGCCGACGCGGAGTTCGCCGCGTGCGACATCGCCGACCGGGACGCGCTGGCCGCCGTCCTCGACGGCCGCGACATCTCCGCCGTCGTGCACGCCGCGGGCGTCCTCGACGACGGCGTGGTGACCTCGCTGACCCCCGAGCGGGTCGCGGCCGCGCTGGCCGCCAAGGCCGAGGGCGCCCGGCACCTGCACGAGCTGACGGCCGGCCGGGACCTGTCGGCCTTCGTGCTGTTCTCCTCCGCCGCCGGGGTGCTCGGCCGGCCCGGCCAGGCCGCCTACGCGGCGGCCAACCGCTACCTCGACGCGCTGGCGCAGCACCGCGCCGACCAGGGGCTGCCCGCGGTGTCGCTCGCCTGGGGCCCCTGGGACCTCGACAGCGACATGACGCAGGGGCTCACCGGCGCGGACCGGGCGCGCATCGCCCGCTCCTCCGGCATGCTGCCGCTCGACCCGTCCGACGCCCTCGCGCTGCTCCCCGCCGCGGCCGCGCTCGGCCGGCCCCTGGTCGTCCCGGCCCGGCTCGACCTGCAGGCGCTCCGCAAGGCCGATCCCGCGGTCGTCGAGCCGCTGCTGCGCGGCCTCGTCCGCCCGGCCCGCCGCCGCGCGCAGGCCGGCGGGACGCTGGCCGAGCGGCTCGCGCGGCTCACCGAGGAGGAGCGGACCGCCGAACTCCTCGACCTCGTCCGCACCCAGGTCGCCGAGGTGCTCGACCACCCCTCGCCGAAGAAGATCCCCCTCGAGCGGGCCTTCCAGGAGCTGGGCTTCGACTCCCTCACCGCCGTGGAGCTGCGCAACCGGCTCAACACCGCGACCGGCCTGCGGCTGCCCGCGACGCTCATCTTCGACTACCCGACCCCCACCGGGGTCGCCGGCTGCCTGGCGGACGAGCTCGGCTTCGGCGAGGCGGCCGACGACGGCCCGGCCGGCGTCCGGCTGGTCTCCACCGACGACGACCCGATCGTCATCGTCGGCATGGCCTGCCGCTACCCCGGCGGCGTGAACTCCCCGGCGGAGCTGTGGGACCTGGTGGCCTCCGGCGGCGACGCGATCACCACCTTCCCGGTGAACCGCGGCTGGGACACCGAGAACCTCTACGACCCCGACCCCGACCAGTCCGGCAAGACGTACTCGATCGAGGGCGGCTTCCTGCACGACGCGGACCTGTTCGACCCGGGCTTCTTCGGCATCTCGGCCCGCGAGGCGCTGGCGATGGACCCGCAGCAGCGGCTCATGCTGGAGGTCACCTGGGAGGCGTTCGAGCGGGCCGGGATCGACCCGGTCGCGCTGAAGGGCAGCCGCACCGGCGTGTTCGCCGGCCTCGTCTACCACGACTACGCCTCCGGCTTCGTGGAGCACACCGAGGGCATCGAGGGGTACCGCCTCTCCGGCACCGCCGGGAGCATCGCGTCCGGCCGAGTCAGCTACGTGCTCGGCTTCGAGGGCCCCGCCGTCACCGTCGACACCGCGTGCTCGTCCTCGCTGGTCACCCTGCACCTGGCGGCGCAGGCGCTGCGGTCCGGGGAGTGCGACCTCGCGGTGGCCGGCGGCGTCACCGTCATGTGCACCCCGGCGGCGTTCGTGGAGTTCAGCCGGCAGCGGGGCCTCGCCTCCGACGGCCGCTGCAAGGCGTTCGGCGCGGACGCCGACGGCACCGGCTGGGGCGAGGGCATCGGCATGGTGCTGGTGGAGCGCCGCTCGGACGCCGAGCGGCACGGCCACCAGATCCTCGCGGTGCTGCGCGGCTCCGCCGTCAACCAGGACGGCGCGAGCAACGGCCTCACCGCCCCCAACGGCCCCTCCCAGCAGCGCGTCATCCGGCAGGCGCTCGCCCAGGCCGGGCTGCGGACCGCCGACGTCGACGTCATCGAGGCGCACGGGACCGGCACCCAGCTCGGCGACCCGATCGAGGCGCAGGCGCTGCTCGCCACGTACGGGCAGGGCCGGGACGAGGGCCGGCCGGTGCTGCTCGGCTCGATCAAGTCGAACATCGGGCACACCCAGGCCGCCGCTGGCGTCGGCGGCGTGATCAAGATGGTGGAGGCGATGCGGCGGGGCGTGGCCCCCGCCACCCTGCACGCCGACGAGCCGTCCCCGTACGTCGACTGGGACGCCGGCGACGTGGAGCTCCTCACCGAGGCGCGGCCCTGGCCGGAGACCGGGCGGCCGCGGCGGTCCGCGGTCTCGTCGTTCGGCGTCAGCGGCACCAACGCCCACGTGATCCTCGAAGGGGTCGAGCCGGAGGCCGCACCCGCGCAGGACCCGGCCCCCGACGCCGTGCCCTGGGTCGTCTCGGGCAAGAACCGCGCCGCCGTGGAGCAGCTGGTCGAGCGCCTCCGCGCGTTCGACGGCGCCTCCGCGCTGGACGTCGGCGCGTCCCTCGCCCGGCGCGCCGCGTTCGACCACCGCGCCGTGGTCGTCGGCGACGCCGTCGTCCACGGCACGGCCTCCGCCGGCTCGCTCGGCGTCCTGTTCACCGGCCAGGGCAGCCAGTGGGCCGGGATGGGCCGGGAGCTGCACGCGGCGTTCCCGGTGTTCGCCGAGGCGTTCGACGAGGTCGAGAAGCTCACCGGCCTGCCGCTCGCCGACACCGTCTTCGCGGCGGGCGGCGACGGCGCGCTGGACCGGACCGGCACCGCCCAGGTCGCGATCTTCGCGGTCGAGGTGGCGCTGTGGCGGCTGGTCGAGTGGCTCGGCGTCCGCCCGGACGCGGTGTGCGGGCACTCAGTCGGCCAGTTCGCCGCCGCGCACGCGGCCGGCGTGCTCTCCCTGGCCGACGCCTGCACCCTGATCGCGGCCCGCGCGCGCCTCATGGAGGCGCTCCCGGAGGGCGGGGCCATGGCCGCCGTCGAACTGCCCGAGGCGGACGTCGCCGCGGAGCTGCCCGACGGGGTCGCGATCGCCGCGGTCAACGGGCCGTCGTCGGTCGTGGTCTCCGGCGACGAGGCGGCGGTGCTCGGCCTCCTCGAACGGTGGCGGGAGGCCGGCGTGCGCGTCAAGCGGCTGCAGGTGAGCCACGCCTTCCACTCGCCCCTCATGGACCCGATGCTCGACGAGTTCGAGGCGGTCGCGCGCACGGTGACGCTGCGGGAGCCGAAGCTCGGCGGGCTGCCCGACGAGGTGTCCGACCCCGGCTACTGGGTGCGGCACGTCCGCGAACCCGTCCGGTTCGCCGACATGGTCGGCGAGCTGCGGGAGCAGGGCGTGGACCGGTGGCTGGAGCTGGGCCCGGACGGGATCCTGACCGCGCTCGCGCAGCGGATCGCCGACGGCGGCGACCACGCGTTCGCCGCCGCCATGCGGCCCGGGCGGCCGCAGGTGCCCGCCCTCCTCACCGCCCTCGGCTCGCTGTGGGCCGCGGGCGTCCCCGTCGACTGGCCCGCCCTGTTCCGGCTCTGGGGCGGCCGGCAGGTCGGCGACCTGCCCACCTACCCGTTCCAGCACCAGCGCTTCTGGATCGCCTCCAGCCCCACGGGACCCGGCGACGTCGCCGCGGCCGGCCTGCGCGCCCCCGGGCACCCGCTCCTCGGCGCCTCGGTCGAGCTGGCCGACTCCGACGGCCGCCTGCTCACCGGCAGCCTCTCCCTGCGGAACCAGCCCTGGCTCGCCGACCACTCCGTGATCGGCGCGGTGATCCTGCCCGGCACCGCCTACGTGGAGATGTTCGTCGCCGCCGGCGACGCCGCCGGGCGCCCCCGGCTGGAGGAGATGACCATCGAGGCCCCGCTGGTGCTGCCCGAGCGGGGCGCCGTGCGCATCCAGCTCGCGGTCGGCGCCCCCGAGGACGACGGCCGCTGCACCGCCGGCCTCTTCTCCAGCGTCGACGACGCGCCGTGGGTGCGCCACGCCACCGGCGTCCTCGCCGAGGCCGCCGGGCCCGCCGACGCCGGCCTCGCCCAGTGGCCGCCGCCCGGCGCCGAACCGGTCGAGGTGGAGGGCCTCTACGAGGGCCTGGCCATGGCGGGGCTGGAGTACGGGCCGGTGTTCCAGGGCCTGCGGGCCGCCTGGCGGCTCGGCGACGAGGTGCTGGCCGAGGTCCGGCTGCCCGCCGACGCGGCCGACGACGCCGGCGCGTTCGGCGTCCACCCCGCCCTCCTGGACTCCGCGCTGCACTCCATCGGGTTCAGCGGCGCGGTGGGGGAGGACCACCGGGCGGTGATCCCGTTCGCCTGGTCCGGGGTCGAACTGCACGCCTCCGGCGCCTCCGCGCTGCGCGTCCGGCTGACGCCCACCGGGGACAACGAGTTCCGGCTCGCGGCGGCCGACGGCACGGGCGCCCCCGTGGTCTCGGTGGACTCCCTGGTGCTGCGCCCGGTCTCCCGGGAGCAGATGACCGCCGCGGCGGCTCCGGCCGTCGCGCCCGACTCGATGTTCACCCTCGACTGGGTCGCCGCCGAACCGGCGGCGGCCGCAGGCGCGGACGCCTGGAAGACCGCGGAGTGCCCCGCCGGGACCAGGCCGCACGAGGCGGCGGCGTGGGCGCTGCGGCTCATCCGCGAGCACCTGGACGACCCGGACGGGGGGCTCCTGGTCGTGGTGGCGCGCGGCGCGACGTCCGCGGCGGGCCCGATCGACCCGGTGATGGCGGCGGTGTGGGGCCTGGTCTCCTCGGCCCAGGTGGAGCACCCCGGCCGCCTCGTCCTGGTGGACGCCGAGCCGGGAGCGGACATCGAGCGCGCCGTCACCGCGAGCCTCGCCGTCGGCGAACCGCAGGCGGCCGTCCGCGGCGGGCAGGTGCTCGTGCCGCGGCTGGCCCGCTTCACCGCCCCGGCCGCGGCGGAACCGCCGCGCCTCGGCGGCGGCACCGTCCTGGTGACCGGCGCGACCGGCGCGATCGGCTCCCTGCTCGCCGAGCACCTCGTGCGCGCCCACGGCGTCACCGACCTGCTGCTCGTCTCCCGGCGCGGCCCGGACGCGCCCGGCGCCGCGGAGCTCGCCGCGCGGCTGGAGGAGGCCGCGGAGGGCGTCCGCGTCGAGGTCGCGGCCTGCGACGTCGCGGACCGCGCGGCGCTCGCCGCCCTGCTCGACGGCCGCCGCCTCTCCGCCGTCGTCCACGCGGCCGGGGTGCTCGACGACGGCGTGGTGAGCGGCCTGACGGAGGAGCGGCTGGCGGCGGTGATGCGCCCCAAGGTGGACGCCGCCCGGCACCTGCACGAGCTGACCCGGGACATGGACCTGTCCGCCTTCGTCGTGTTCTCCTCCGCGGCCAGCGTCTTCGGCCCGCCGGGACAGGCCGCCTACACGGCCGCCAACCGCTACCTGAACGCGCTCGCCGAGCTCCGCGCGTCCGAGGGGCTGGCCGGCCTCTCGCTCGCCTGGGGGCCGTGGGACCTGGACACGTCCATGACGGGCGGGCTCGGCGAGGCGGACAAGGCCCGGCTCGCCCGCGCCGGCATGCCGCCGCTGAGCGGCCCGGACGGCATCGCGCTGTTCGACGCCGCCCTCGGCTGCGACCGTCCCGTCCTGGTCACCGCGCGGCTGGACCTGCGGGCCCTCAACGGCGTGGACATCACGATGGTCCCGCCCCTCATGCGGGGCATGGTGACGGCCGCGCGGCGGCGCAGCGCCTCCGGGGACGCCGCCGGCGGCTCGCTGAAGGACCGGCTCGCCGGGATGGCCGCCGACGAGCGGGCCGAGCTGGTGCGCGACGTCGTGCGCGCCCAGATCGGCGAGGTGCTCGGCCACCCGTCGCCCGAGACGATCGCGCCGGAGCAGGCGTTCGACGAGCTGGGCTTCGACTCGCTCACCGCGATCGAGCTGCGCAACCGGCTCAACATGATCACCGGCCTGCGGCTGCCCGCCACGCTCGTCTTCGACCACCCGAGCCTCGGCTCCCTGGCCGGCTACGTCGACGGCGAGATCGGCGACGTCGCCGCCGGCGGGGCCGGCGGAGGCGCCGGGCAGCAGGGGCCGGGGCTGCTGACCGAGCTGTTCCGGGCCGCGTTCCGGACCGGGCGGCTCGCCGAGGCCGCCGAGATGATCAGCGCGGCGGCGCGGCTGCGCCCGAGGTTCGCCGCGCCCGCCGAGCTGGAGCGGCGCCCCGAGCCGGTGTGGTTCGCCTCCGGGGCGGACGGGCCGGTCGTCGTGTGCGTGCCCGCCTTCAGCGCGATCTCCGGCGTCCACGAGTACGCCCGGTTCGGGATGGCGCTGCGCGGCGCCCGGAACGTCGTCACGCTCGCGCACCCCGGCTTCGTGCCGGGCGAGCCGGTGCCCGAGTCGGTCGAGGCGCTCGCCGCGCTGCACGCCGAGGCGGTGCTGGAGCTGTCCGGGGACGCGCCGGTCGTCATCGTCGGCCGTTCGGCGGGCGGCTGGGTCGCGCACGCGATCGCCGAGATCATCGACGGGACGCCCGGGAAGCTGGCCGGGGAGGTGCTGATCGACACCCCGCCGGACAACGGCGACCTGAACTCCTACGAGGCGATGGCCGCCGGGATGATGGAGCGGGACGGGCTGTTCGTCTCCGTCGACGACCACGGCCTGACCTGCATGGGCGCCTACTCGCGGCTGTTCGCCGACTGGAAGGCCCGGCCGATCTCCGCGCCCACGCTGATGGTGGAGGCGGCGGACGTGTACTCCGGCGGCACGGGCGCGCTCTCCTCCTGGGCGCTGCCGCACGAGACCGTCGAGGTGCCGGGCGACCACTTCACCATGCTCGAAGAGCACTCCGACACCACGGCCGCCGCGGTCGAGACCTGGGTGTCCGCCCTGGGCTCGCGGGTGCCGACGGACGCGCTGGAGGGGTGACGACGCCGCGGTCCGGTCCCGCCGCGGCACGGTTCGCCGCGCCGCGGCGGGACCCGGATCCCGGGGAAGGGAGGCTCAGGAGAAGGGGTGGATGTCGATGTCGCCGCTCGCCGTGTCGACGTCGACGTCCAGCCAGTGACCCGCGGGGGCCGGGTCGGCCCCGTTGATGAGGTCGCCGCTCTTGGCGCCACCGGAGGACTTGAGCCGTGGCCGCACCCCGATCCCGTCCGGCACCCCGATGGACACGCCGCCCGAGGACGTCCGGGCCTCGATCCGCGTGCCGCTCGCCGCGGCGACCGTCAGGCCGCCGGAGCCGGAGGAGAACCGCACGGGGCCCGCCGCCGAGCCGATGGCCAGGCTGCCGGAGGAGCCGTTCATCGTCACCGGGCCGCTCGCGACCTCGATGTCCACCGATCCGCTCCCGTTGTCGATGGACGCGTCGCCGTCGACCTGCCCGATGCGCACGCGCGAGTCGGAGGAGTCGATGCGCAGGGACCGCGTGACGTGCTCGGCCGACACCGGCCCGGAGCCGGTGTCGACGTCGAGGTCGGCGAGCGCGCCGCCTGCGACCTCGACCGCGCCCGAGTCGGTGCGCACGGTGACGCCGGACTCGGGCGGCACCGTCACCAGCAGCTTCACGCGGCCGACGCCGATGCCGGCGACCTTGCCGAGCAGCCTCTTCTTCGCGGTGACCTCCAGGCGCCCGCCGGTGAAGGCGACGGCGAGGCCCTCGGCGGCCCGGACGTCCTCCCGGCGCGCGGGGTCGGCGGGCTCGGCCCGGACCGCCACGCCGTCGCCGGTCGCGTCCACCAGGCAGGTTCCGGCCGGGAAGCGGATGACGGCCTCGATCGGCCGGTCGGCGGGGAAGGTGTGCATGGTCTCCGTCTCTCCGCGGAGGCGGGGAAGGCTCCGCTGTCTCGTCGCCGGGCTGTGCCGCCAATATAGCGAATCTTGATTCACTGAGTCTAGCTTCATTGAAGCGCGATATGCCGACCGCTGGTAGTGTTGGACGGGGACAGAGCGACCGGGGCCAGGTGAAAGAAGGAGTATCGATGGCCGAAGTCTCATCTGGCCGGTCCGAGACGGGCCAGCCGGCCGCGCGTCCGCCCGCGCCGGGCACCAGGAAGGCGAAGGCCGCGGCCACGGAGGCCGCGCTGAAGGCGGCCGCGCTGCGCGTGTTCGAGCGCACCGGCTACATCAACGCCAAGGTCACCGACATCACGACCGAGGCGAACCGCTCCGCCGGCTCGTTCTACAGCCACTTCCTGCACAAGGAGGCGCTGCTGGAGGCGCTGCTGGCCGACTGGATCGTGGAGATGGGCAACGAGCTCACCAGCCACACCCCGGTGCACGACCTGACGAACCGCGACCATCTCAGATGGCACGTCGATGCGGTGTGGAGCACCTACCGCAAGCACCGGGCGCTGCTCATCGCGCTGCAGGAGGCGGCGATGACGAGCGCCGCGTTCGCCAAGCGGGTGCAGTCGATCCGCTACGAGGAGACCGTCGTCCTGCGCGACCACCTCGACCAGATGCAGGCCAACGGCGTCGTCCTCGCCGGCCGCCCGGCCGTGCTGGCCTCCGCGATCATCGCGCTGCTCGACCAGTTCTGCCGGGTCTGGCTGCTGGAGGGCGGCGAGCCGATCGTGCCGGAGCTCACCGACGACGAGGCCGTCGACACTATCACCGACCTGCTGCTGTACGGGCTGGTCGGCCCCGGGCGGGCGACGGACGCCGGCGGCGGCTGACCCCTTGCCGCAACCCCTATTCGGTGCGGCACCTGTTTCTCCCCCTATCTCTCCGCGCGGAACTGTTCGCCGGGAAATGCGCTGTCTAGCATCCCGGATATGAATATCTCCGCGGGCTTTCCCGCGCACCAGGCTCCGCCGGAGAATTCCGGTTCCCGGCGGCAGGCGGTGCGGTCATGAAATTCGACCTCTCCCTTCCCGAGATCAGCCCGGACGGGGCGCGGGCGGCCGCCGAGGCGGAGGCCGCCGGGTGGACCGGCGGCTGGCTCTCGGAGACCGCCCACGACCCGTTCACCTCGCTCGCGCTGGCCACGCAGACCACCGAGCGCCTCGAACTCAGCACCGCGGTGGCCATCGCCTTCGCCCGCAACCCGCTGTCGCTGGCGACCGCCGCGAACGACGTCCAGCGGCTTTCCAAAGGGCGGCTGACCCTCGGTCTCGGCAGCAGCGTCCAGGTTCAGGTGGAACTCCGCTACTCCATGCCCTGGGCGTCGCCGGCCGACCGGATGGGCGAATTCGTCGACGCGATGCGCGCCATATGGGCGTGCTGGAACGACGGCGTGCCGCTCAACTTCAATGGCCGGTGGTACCAGCACACGCTGATGATGCCGCAGTTCGCGCCGCCGCCGAACCCGTACGGGGCGCCCCGCGTCTACGTCGGCGGATTCGGGCCCCGCATGACCGCCACGGCCGGGCGGGTCGGCGACGGATTCATCGGCCTGCCGTTCATGACGACCCGGTACGTGCGGGAGGTGACCCTGCCCGCGCTGCGCAAGGGCCGCGACGAAGCCCCGGACCGCGAGTTCGAGACCTGCCTGATGCCCGTGGTGGCGACCGGGAGCACCGCCGAGGAGATCGAGACGTCCGTCCAGCGGGCCCGCCGGCGCATCGCCAACTACGCGTGCGCCCCGGCCTACGTCCCGGTGCTCGAACTCCACGGCTGGCGCGAGCTGCACGAGGCGGCGTTCGAGCTGATGATGTCCGGCCGCTGGGACGACATGGCCGGCCTGGTCGACGACGAGGTCCTCGACGCCTTCGCGGTGACCGGCGACATCCCCGAGGTGGCGGCCGAGCTCCGCCGCCGCTACGACGGCCTGGCCGACCGCCTGTACGTCCTGCGCATGGAGGGCGACGGCGACGCGGCCAAGACCAACACCCTCCTGGCGGAAGCCCTGCAGGAGACCGCCTGACCGCTCCCCCCAGAGCACGGGCCCGCCGTCGAGCGTCCCTCAGCGAGACGGCGGGCCCGTCCGAACGCGGCACGGTTCACCCGGTCGCGGGCCGGTTTTGGCCAGGTAGGGACGCGGATGCCTCCTCCGGTTGGTCCGAGGCCGGGTGGTAGCATCCACGCGTGGACGGGGCTTCGTACCGTTTTGACGGATTCGAGCTCGATACCTCCCTCTGCGAACTCCGGCTCGCGGGAGAACGCATCCCGGTTGAGCCCCGGGCCCTCGACGTCCTCCACTACCTGATCTCGCACCGCGACCGGGTCGTGTCCAAGGAGGAGCTCCTCGACGCGGTGTGGGGCGACCGCTTCGTCAGCGAGGCGGCGATCACCACCGCGCTCCGGACCGCCCGCATGGCGATCGGCGACACCGGCAGGGAGCAGCGGCTGATCCGCACCGTGTTCCGGCGCGGCTACCAGTTCGTCGGATCGGTCGAGCGGACCGCGGCCGCGGAAGGACCGGGAGCGCGGCATGACGTCCCCCTGCCCGCCCGGCTGGCGGCGTCGACGGGCCTGGGATTCGCCGGCCGGGACCACGAGCGCACCGTCCTCGCGGACGCCTGGAAGGACGTCCTCGCCTCGGGTCGTCGCCGTGTGGTCCTGGTGAGCGGAGAGGCCGGGATCGGCAAGACGACGCTGTGCTCGGTCTTCGCGGCGGCGAAGCACCGCGAGGCGACGGTGCTGTACGGGCGCTGCGACGAGGAGCTGTCGATCCCGTACCAGCCCTGGCGGGAAGTGCTGACGAGCCTCGACCACCACGTCCCCGACGTCTTCGCCGGCCGCCACGAGGCGCTCGCGCCGCTCCTCGGCGGTACGGGCGCGGTGGACCTGGAATCGGAGTCGGCGCGGTTCGCGGTCTACAGCTCGGTCGTCGACGTGCTCGACGCGGTCTCGGCGCGCGGCGGGCCGGCGCTCGTCGTGCTCGACGACCTGCATTGGGCGGACGTGCAGACGCTCGCTCTCACCCGCCATCTCGTCGGGCGGGCCCTGACGACGCCGGTGCTGCTGATCGGGACGTTCCGCGACTCCGACGTCGACGCCTCGCACCCGCTGACCGCGCTGCTGGCCGCGACCCACCGCGAACCGGGCATCACCCGGCTGGCGTTACGCGGTCTCGACGACGGCGAAGTGCTCGACCTCCTGGAGTCCGTCGCGGGCCATGAGATGGACCGCGACGGACTCGCCTTACGGGACGTGCTGCGAGCCGAGACGGAAGGCAACCCGTTCTTCGTCACCGAGATACTGCGGCATCTCGCCGAAACCGGGGCCGTCGCCCAACAGGACGACGGCCGCTGGACGGCCCCGGCCCACCTGCAGACCCGGGGGCTGCCGGTCAGCGTGCGCGAGGTCGTGGGCCGCCGCGTCGAGCGCCTCGGACCCGAGACCCGCCGGGCACTCGACACCGCGTCGATCATCGGCCGGGACTTCGAGCTCGACCTGCTCTCCGAACTGCTCGGCGAAGACCCAGCCCGGACGTTCCAGCGCCTCGCGCCCGCCGTGGACAACGCGCTCGTCACCGACACCGCCGGACGGTTCGCGTTCACCCACGCCATCGTCGCCCGCACCCTGTACGCGGAGCTGAACCCGACCGCGCGAGCGATCACCCACCAGGCGGTCGCCGAGGCGCTGGAACGGCGAAGCGACCTCTCGGGCGAGCGGGCGGGCGAGATCGCCCGCCACTGGATCCACGCCCTCGCCCCCCAGAACCGCGTCAAGGCCGCCGAACACGCGCAACGGGCGGGCGACTACGCGCTGGCCCACCTCGCGCCCGACGAGGCGGTCACCTGGTACGGCCGGGCCCTCGAACTCATACCCGCCGGCGACTCGGCGCGGCGCTGCGAGATCATGGTCGGCCTCGGGACGGCCCAGCGCCAGGCCGGCGACCCCGCGCACCGCGAATCGCTCCTTGAGGCCGGCCGCCTCGCCATCGACCTCGGGAACGACGACCTCCTCGTCCGCGCGGCGCTCGCCAACAACCGCGGCGACGTCAGCCAGTTCGGGACGATCGACGAGGAGCGCGTCCAGATCCTGCGGAGCGCGATCGCCGCGAAACCCGGCGAGCCGGACGGCGCGCTCCTCCACGCGATCCTCGCCATCGAACTCCACGGCGCGCCGGACGAACAGGTCGAAGAGGCCGCCTCGCGCGCGCTGGACCTCGCCCGCGAGGCCGGCGACGACCGCGTCATCGCCCGCGCCGCGCGCCTCGCCGAGAGCGCGCTGCGCATCCCCGACGCCCTCGGCCGCCGCGTGCCCCTGCTGCACGAGGGCGTCGCCGCCGCGGAACGCACCGGCGACGTCCAGCTGCGCGGCATGCTCTCGATGTCCTACCAGGAGATCGCGCTCGAACTCGGCGACCGCGACGCGATGGACCGGGAGGCGCGCATCCGGGACTCGTTCGCCAGGCGCAGCCCCGAACCGTACGTCCGCTGGACCAACGAGCAGATGCGGTCGATCCACTTCTTCCTGGACGGCGACCTGGACGCGGCCGAAACCGCCGCCCACGACGCCCTCGAGATCGGCGTCGCCACCGGGCAGCCCGAGGCGTTCTTCGGCTACGCCGGCCAGATCTTCCAGATCCGCCGCGCTCAGGACCGCCTCGCCGAAGTGGCCGACGCCATCGAGCAGGTCCTCGAAGAGAACCCCGGGCTGCAGGTCTTCCGGGCCGGCCTCGCCTACGTGTGGTCCGAGCTCGGCCGCGAAGCGGACGCCCGGGCGCTCGCCGACCACCTCGACGTCTCGCCGGGCGGCGCGCCCCAGTTCTGGTCGACGACCCTGATGCTGTGGGCGAAGGTCTGCCGCACCCTCGCCCTCCCCGCCCAGGCGTCCCGGCTCGTCCCCGTCCTCAACCGCTGGCGGGGCCAGGTGGCCAGCACCGGAGCGACCACCGAGGGGGCGATCGCATACGGCCTCGGCCTGGCCCTCGCGACCCTCGGCCGCACCGATGAAGCGGCCGCCGCCTACGATCTCGCCCTGACCGTCAACCGCCGCCTCCGCGCACCCCTGTTCGTGGCCCGCACCCAACTCGCCTACGCCGAACTGCTGGCCGAGGCAGAACCCGACCGCGCCCGCACCCTCGCCACCGACGCGAAGGCGGTCACGGCTCGCAGATTCGCGCACATCGACCGCCGCGTCGAGGAACTCCTCGAACGCCTTCGCTGACTCGGTGGAGGCCGGCGGGCCGCCCCCAGGCGGCCCGCCGGCGGTCAAGCGGTCCGCGGGCTCACTTGCCGAAGTGGATGTCGCAGTCGACCCTGGTGAAGCTGGGGTTGGTGATCGCGGTGTAGTTGTTGGCGAGGTTCGTGTTGGTGCCGGACACGTCGAACGTGTGGCTCTTCTTGCTCTTGATCTTGACGGTGGGGGTGGTGAGGCTGGTCGCGTTGCTGGACGAGCCGACGTTCACGGTGACGACGCACGTCCAGTGGACCCACCGGAACGCGGGACGCCCGTTGCGGGTCTTCGAGTAGATGTTCCAGGTCCCGTCGGGGAAGATGGAGAGCTTCACCGGGCCGGACACGTCCGCGTTGTTCTCGTTGCCGAGGAACTCGACGTGATCGGGGAACACGGCCGCCTGCAGGGTGACGGCGTGGGCGGGAACCGCCCCGAGGAGAAGGCCGGCAGCCGCCACCCCCGTCGCCCCGAGGACGGTGAGGCCGCGCTTGCGGTTAACGGTGCTCTGCTGCATGGTGACGCCCTTCGTCGGTCTCGGTGATCAGAGGCGCTGGATCGGCGCGCCCCGTGCGACCCGAGTCTGGGCTCCCCGGACACCTCGACACTTGAGGAAGCCCTGCGGATCCTCTGAGGACCACCCTCAGCGCGCGCCCACGTGAGCAAAAGGGGAGGTCGAGACGCTGGGTCTGCCGCCTCGCCGATGCTCGAGCCCGGCGTCGTACCGGCGCCGGCCATGCCGGTTGACCTAGACCTTGGTCTAGCACTTAGCGTCTGCGGCATGGCTGGGTGAGGCGGCCGGGGAGGAGGCCGAGCAAATCGACCCGGACTCCGTCCGGACATTGCTCCGGCGGATCGGGCAGTCGGTAACTCGACTATCGAGGCTTTCCAGACTGGAAAGCGCGGTTATTGATGGGGATGTGCGGTGAAGACACTCGCCGAATGGCATCTGGTCGGGGGCCGGACCTGCCGGGCGCCCGACAGAATCTAGTCCTGCTAAGGTAACGAGCGCCGATTCAGGCGACCACGCGTAGACCGCCGTCCGGCCGTCGACGGTGGCCATCCTCATGGAGGTGAGGGAATGAGCGGGCGAGTGTGCAAGCGGCAGCTCGGATCATTCCTCGTGGCGTTGGTTCCGGTACTGGCCGCCTGCGGCCTCGTGGGGACTGACCACGCCCACGGATCTTCGCGGGGGTCGGCGGTGTCCACCGCGGTGACGCAGGTGAAGACCGCGAGGACGGTGCGCGCGTCGTTCACCTTCTTGATAAAGGGCAACTCCTCCAGCGCGAAGATAGTCGGCGACGCCGACATAATTCCCGGTACGGGGATCCGGGCCACATATGAACAGACATCGAACTACCATATGACTGACCTGGCCCGCGATAGTACTGGAGCCCTGGTCGTCACCGGGGGCAGCACCTATCTGCAATGGTCGGAATTCAAAATGCCGCGCGGTAAGAAGTGGTTTCGGCTCGACCGTCCGTGGACTCCTGACCCGGACAAGCCGACCCCTGCCGGATGGTATGCGCCGACGGGTCTGCAACTGCTCGATCCGCTGTTGTTGCTGGCCCAGGGACCGGTCGACGAGCACGGGGAGCCTTCTCCGGCAACCTTGAACGGTGCGACGACCCGAGTGCACAAGCTCGACCGCAACCTCGGCGTCGATCCGCCGGATCAGCGGCTGGCCGCGTGGAACGAGCAGGCGGGCGACGTCACCTCCATCGACCTCACGCTGTGGGTCGATGCGCAAGGACGCCCGGTACGTCTCAAGATCGACACCAGCGGCCTCACGCTCACCTCGCTCCAGGCGACGATCGACTACCACGACTACGGATCCTCGGTGACGGTCACACCACCGCCGGCTTCCAAGGTCACCAAGGTCTAGCCGCGGACTTCACGGGTTGTAGCACAACTGCGGCGCAAGGAGTGGGAATGGGAATCATCCTGCTGTTCATCCTGCTGGTAGTCGTGGTGTCCACCGCAGTCGCGGTGCCGATCGCCATCGGCCGCGGCAAGGCACGGCTGCGCCGCGCCGAGCAACTGGCCGCCACCGGATACGGCCGGCTGACCCTGAGTACTGACGGAGTCCACGATGTGGTGCCGCTGCTACCGCTGACGAAAGCAGCTCCTGAATACCGACTGCACCGCACCGACAATCTCTTGCACATCCAGGTCGCCGACCGTGATGCGCTGGTATTCGAGCACTTCTCCTCCGCCACCGCAAATCCGACCAACCTGATCTCGGTCCTGTGGAAGCTGGCGTCGATGAAGCGCCGCATGGTCTGGGTGACCGGCGTCCGCACCGTGCCCGCCTGGGTGCAGTTCGTCCCCAACCACTTCAAGGCTCCCAAGCCCGAGCGCAAGAGCCGTGTGACCACCGGGGACACCGAGATCGACGCCCGCTACGTCGTCAGCGCGGCGGACCCGCGCATGGTAGGAGCGCTGTTGGCCGATGGGCAGTTCCGCCAGACCCTGCTCGCCGAGACCGATTACGGTTGGCGGCTGGACGACCGCACCGACTGCCTGGCCAGCTGGCGCATGGAACCCATAGACGATGCCACCAAGGTCATCGGCCACATCCACTTCATGGTCCACCTTGCCGCTCGCCTCGAAGGCGTACTCCACCAACGGTGAGTGAACGCGGCTGAGATCAACGACCGTCACGCCGGTGAATCCGCCGCGTGGGTACGTCGCGGGCAGCCGGGCCGGGAGGAAGGATTTTTCCGGTTCATTGCAGTAGGCCGGCATGCTGCCGCTCGCTGGGCGGTAGGTCGTGGTGATGGAGAGCCTGCCGATGTATCCGCCGATGTTGGCCGTGCCGGGGGAACTGCCGACCAAGGAAGGCTGGGCGGCCGAGCTGAAATGGGACGGAGTCCGCGCTGTCGCCTATGTCCGCGACCAACGGTTGCAGTTGATGTCGCGCAACGACAAGGACATCACCGTCGCCTGGCCCGAACTCGGCCCGCTCGCCGCCGCGGTCGACGTGCCGGTGGTGCTGGACGGGGAGATCGTGGCGTTCGGACCGGACGGCAGGCCGTCGTTCAAGGCGCTGGCCCCGCGGATGCACCTGCGCCGTCCAGACCGCATCCAGTCTCTGGCACAGTCCAACCCCGTCTCTTACATGATCTTCGATGTGCTGCACTGTGGCGATGAGTCGCAGATCGCCCTGCCATACGCCGAGAGGCGCCGGGTTCTCCAGGGGCTCGGGCTGGACGGGCCGCGCTGGGAGACCACCACTTCCCATGACGATGTCGCGAGCGTTTTCGCCGAGTCGTCCCGCCTCGGCATGGAGGGCGTGGTCTCCAAGCGCGTCGACTCCCCGTACCGGCCGGGGAAACGGCATCGGGACTGGACCAAGACGAAGAACTTACGGACGCAGGAAGTGGTCGTCGTCGGCTGGAAGCCGGGGGAGGGCCGCCGCACCGACCGGATCGGCGCGCTTCTGCTGGCCGTCAACGATGAGCGTGGACGGCTGAGATACGCCGGCCATGTCGGTACCGGCTTCACCGACGCGATCCTGGACGACCTCGCGGAGCGTCTCGCACCGTTGCGGCAGGATGACCCGCCGGTTCCCGGCGTGCCGCCGCAGCATGCACGGGACGCCCGCTGGGTGCGGCCGGAGCTGGTCGGTGAGGTCGTCTTCGCGGAGTGGACCGGCGATGGCCGGCTGCGGCACCCGAGCTGGCGTGGAGTCCGCGCGGACAAGGAACCCGGCGAAGTCCGCCGCGAATAGGCCGGCGCGGCCGGGCGGTCACTCCGGGTTCTCGTAGCGGACGTTCAGCTCCTCGCCGGCGACGGTGACGGTGACGGTCGCACCGTTTCGGACGTCACCCGCGATGAGCGCGCGGCCGATGCGGGTCTCGACCTCGCGGGCGATGAAGCGGCGGAGCGGACGGGCGCCGTACACCGGGTCGAAGCCCTGCTCGGCGATCAGCCGCCGGGCGTCCTCGTCGATCGACAGGCGCATCTGCCGGTCGGCGAGCCGGGCGCGGAGGTCGTTGAACATCAGGTCGACCACCTGCTCGATCTGCGGCAGCGTGAGTGGCTTGAACAGGACGATGTCGTCGACCCGGTTGAGGAACTCGGGACGGAAATGCCGGCGCAGCTCGCCCATCACCCGGGCGCGGGCGTCCGGCTCGATGTCACCCTCCGAGGTGACGCCCTGCAGCAGATGCTCCGACCCGATGTTGGACGTCATGATGATCACGGTGTTGCGGAAGTCGACGGTGCGGCCTTGCGCGTCGGTCAGGCGGCCGTACCCGATCAGGATGAGGCTGGTGTTCATCGCGGTGAACGCGGCAACCAGACGCACGATCGTCTGGCCTGGCGCGGCCACTCCGGAGAAGGTCTGCCCGGCCATCAGCAGTACACCGGCGATCAGCACCAGGAGCACGAAGCAGGTGTTGGCGATCGTGCGGGACGTCGCCCAGATCTGCTCGGCCTGGCTCATCGACGACGACCCGATCTCAGGCGTTGCCAGCTGGGTGCTGGCCAGGAACCCCAGCACCGGCTTGAGGGCACTCTTGGCCAGGGACCGGAACCAGCCTGTGATCGCTTCCTTGGTGTGACAGCCCACGTCCACCCAGCCGCAGTCGTCCTCTTCCTCCTGACCCTCGTCAGAAGTGCCGTCGTCTCCCGGGTCGGACGGGACGAGGGCGGAGGCGGCGCTCGCGGGCCGGAGCGGTCCGGGCGTCTCGGCGGTGGCGTGCAAAGCCAGGCTCAATGCCGAAACGCTCGCCAGAAGCGCAGCGGCGATCAAAGCGCGCTTTCGCCGAACCCCGCGGATCGAGGCCCGCACGGTCAAGACCCAACGATGTACTTGAGGATCTGCACCAGTACCGGAGCAAGCGCGGCGATGCCGTAACCGATCGCGGCATTACGCAGCGTGCGCTTGCCCGCCTCCGCCTCGCCTGGGTCGCCACCGGCCAGCAGATAACGGACTCCGCCGATCGTTGCGAACAACGTGGCCAGCGCGACCAGCAGACCGACAATGACGTTGCGCAGATTGGAGATCACCTGTTGAAGACGGCCGTCGCCGGCCGGGGCAGCGACGATGTGCGCCTCGGCCGCTGAAGCCAGCGTCGCGGCGAGCACCAGGCCGCAAACCAAGATGCCCACGCACCACAGCACAACCGCGGCGGCGAGACGTCCGCGGCTTACCTCTGGCCGGCGGGACGGAAGAAGGTCGGACAACGGACGGATGCTCAACGGGCAGCCCTCCAGGCATGCGACGAGGCAGCGAGCGGAAACAGCGGCGACGGCCGCCGGGGCGGAAGGTGGGAAACCACGGGTTGAAGACGGGCCGGGCCTTTGCGGGTGTCCTCCTTCGGCAAGGGCACTCGGCGGACGGTCCGACGGACGGGGACCGGGTGACCATCCGGCCCGAACCCGTCTTCAACGCCGGGCTTCTTTCACCAAGTAACTGGACCGCTCACACCCCGGTCTTGGACATCAGCGATGCGAAGTCGTCCCGTAGACCCCCGTCGCGCATCGCGACCAGGCGCTTCTCCGCGCGGCTGCGGCGCTTCACCAACGCCGCGTAAGACATCCCGAGCTTTCCGCCGAGGTCGGCCAGGTTCATGCCCTCCAGCCGGGTCATGGTGATGATCTCGGCCTCGAACGAGGTGATGACGCCCTGCTGGACAGCCGAATCCATGAGCAGGTCCACGTGCCCCTCCGACGGGTCAGCGGGGTTGACCCGCGCCAGCGTGCAGGGGTCCACCGGGATCACCTGCGCGTGCCAGCGGTAGGCGCGCTGGACGACCTTGGCCGACCGCCCCACCAGCCGCTGCGAGATCCGGGGCTGCTCCAAGTCGATCTCGTGCAGCGCCTCGCAGAACGCCGACAGCAGGTCACCGGCCACACGCGAGGTGCCGGCCCCCGGCTTGCTCACTAGACCGCGCAGCCTGTTTCGCACGATCCCCTTCAGACCGGGCAGCGCGACCCCGACGCACCCCATGACCCAGGACGAGCCCTGGTGGCGAGCGCGCAGCACCAGCTCCCTCCACACGATGTCGCGGGTCCCCTGCCCGGTGGACGGGTGCAGCAGGATCGCCCGGACCTCGTCCAGCGGGATCATGCGGGCGGGCAGCCCGTGGCCGAGCGCCGCGCCGTCCACCGACAGCGGGGCCGGGCCGCGCGTCAGCAGATCGAACGTCGTCTCCGCGACGTCCAGGACATGCCGAGCCTCGGCATTGGAGCGGCGGCGGGTCGGCCGATCGGAGTGGTCGGCCGGGCGGACGCCGGTGATGGTGCTGGTCATGCTCATGGGAACCCCCGAGAGCTCGGTCGGTGAATCGGTCACCGACATCTCGGCAGAGCCCATGATCAGATCATGAGCAGATGACCTGCAGACACCCTCGAACCGATGTGCTCATGATCTGCTCATAATCGCTGTGACCTGCGAAAACGTAATCTGCTGATCGTGTGCACATGCTGTCAGCGCCCTGAGGTCAAGCGAGCACATGTGTTGGGATCGCCGCTGACCAGCATGAACACCGTGCACGTGACGCGCCGTGCCAAGAGAAGACAAAGGTTGGTCCCCGGCCTTGATCCTTGCCGGCGAGGGCCAAGGCCGGGGACAGGTCTAGCTGGCTGTTAGTCGTCGAGGACGTTGTGGAGGAGAGGGATGACGGCTATGGCGATCCCTATAGGGACGGCTGACTTCGGGTGCTGAAACGCCTGTAAGGCAAGGCCGCCCGCGATGATCAGTATTAGGCAGGCCCGGGTGGATAGAAGGTGCGGCCTCTCGGGTGGAGGCTCTCGGTGTTGTGTTGGGGGATGTTCAGCGGCAGCGCGTTGGTTGCGCCTTGAACTCAAGCGGCCTCTCCGATCTGGTCAAGTCAAACGCCTAGATGCTGTCGGTATGGCCTCTCCGGGTTGGGGGGTCCACTTCTTTCTTCCTTCCTTCACATCAACGTCCATGCAAGCTAGCAGTCTGCAATATAGCATACTGCTAGCTTGCATCGCAACCAGTTGAGAAGTTTCGGAGGCAGGAAATTTCTGAAGTCACTGGACTTGAGTGTTCAGAGCCAGTCCGAGGTGAGGCTTCGTCCTTGGCTTGAAGTGCCGTGACCTGCACTTATGTGGTTGCTAGCGGAGCCTCACGGAAGCTTGTCTCGACGACGCGGTCCAAAATCAGGAGGGTTGCTGTCCAGTTACTTAGTGAGACAGGGGACCGGGTGACCATCACGGGTCACCCGACATGACCAGCACCAGTAAGCCGAACCCGACACCCGCCAGCAGCGCACGGCAGCTCCTGCCGCTCTCAGTCTGGCTCTGCCCAGACGACACCACCGACCAGCCCGCCCACGACGCGCGGCCCTGCCAGGGTCCTGTCCACCGGGCACCACGCACCCGCACCTGTGAGCGGCACTTGGGCGCCATCAGTTCCGGGCTCGCGCGCCACCTCATCACCACCATGAGCGGCGAAGGCGACATCATCGCCGAGCCGTTCACCACCAACTCCGCCACCCTGCGCGTGGCGGCCGAACTCGACCGGCGCGCTGTCGGATGTGTCCCGCACTTCCCGCTCGCCCAGCACGTCGGTGCGCAACTGCGCGCCCACCTGCCGCGCGAACGCCTTGGGCGAGTCATGATGCGGCCCTGCCGCGCCGATCAGATGCATCTCGGCCTGTCCGACCATGCCGGGCAAGTCGCGCTGGCCATCGCGGCACCGCCCACGGTCGGCAGCCGCATCACCGAACCGAAGCCGAGGCGGGCGCGGGGAGCGTGCCCGGCATGCTTGTCGGACGTCCTGACCGACAGCGCCTTTCGCGTCCAGGCGTTCTTGTCGGCCGCTTACCGGGTCCTGCGGCCCGGAGGCCACCTTGCCGTCGTGACCACCGCCCGACACCACAACGGGCACCTCATCGACCCCGCACCGGCGATCATCTGCGAGGCCCGCAAGGCCGGGTTCCGCTACAGCCAGCACATCATCGCCGTCCGCGTCCCCGTCGAGGGCGACACCCTGCTCATCCAGGCCGGCCCCGGCAGCCTCGGGCAACTCCGCGACATCCGCTCCCGGGCCCTGCCACCCGCGGCCCGAGTCCACGCCGACGTCTGCATCCTCACACGGCCGAGCAGCAGCGGCCAGGGAGGTAACCGATGAACAGGAGTCTCCACACCCGAACCGGTGTGTTGGCGTCTGTGCTGGTCACCGGCCAGGATCCGTCCCGTGTCCAGCGCAAGGGCCGCTACACGCCTGAGTCGATGACGCATCCGGCCAAGATGCTTCCCGCGATCGCGGCCCAGGTCATCACCGCCTACACCGAGCCCGGCGACCTGGTGATCGACCCGATGTGCGGCATCGGCACCACCCTGGTCGAGGCCGTCCACCAAGGACGCGACGCCATCGGGATGGAGTACGAACCGCACTTCGCACAGATGGCCGCCGGTAACCTCCGTCACGCCCGCACCCAAGGAGCCACCGGCGCCGGACAGGTCGTCCACGGCGACGCCCGCAACGTCGCCACCACGCTCGCCGACCTCGCCGGTACCGCCGCGCTGGTGCTGACCTCTCCTCCCTACGGGGCGACCACCCATGGGCAGATATGCACCGGCCGAGACAACGGCGGCGGAAAGATCGACAAGTCCCACGGCCGCTACTCCACCGACCGCCGCAACCTCGCCCACCGCCCGACTGCCGAACTCGTCGCCGGGTTCGGACAGATCCTCACCGGATGCGCGGCCCTTCTCCGCCCCGGCGGAGTCATAGCGGTCACCGTCCGCCCATTCCGCGTCGCCGGCGAACTCGTCGACCTGCCAGGCCAGATCATCACCGTGAGGTGCCCCCAACCTTCCGGACTGCGGACCTGAGTAGGGTTCGTTCCAGAAG